>NZ_CEXFHW010000054.1:0-20689 GCF_982640115.1 Quisquiliibacterium sp.
GGAGAGGTCGGGCGACAGGAAATGCCCGCGGGGGCCGCCGGCCTCGAGGCCCTGGGCGATGATCAGATCGGCGCCATGGTCGCGCAGCCAGCACGCCTCGGCCACGGTGGTGGCCGAGGACATGACCCTCGCCCCGGTGGCCTTGACCCGCGCGAGCAGGCCCGGCTCGGGCAGACCGAAATGAAAGCTGACCACCCGTGGCCGGCAGGCCTCGATCATCTCGGCGGCCGCGGCGTCGAAGGGCTGGCGGCCGCCCCCGGCCGGAATCGCCGAGGGATCGAGGCCCAGCTCCCGGTAGAAGGGCGCCAGCCGCGCGCGCCAGGCCTGCTCGGCGGCGTCATCGGGCGCCGGCGGCCGGTGGCAGAAGAAGTTGATGTTGACGGGTTGCGCGGTGGCGGCCTGCAAGGCTGCGATCGCCTCGGGCTGCGCGGCCGGCGCGAGCATGGCGCAGGGCAGCGAACCCAGGCCGCCGGCGCGGCTGACCGCCAGCGCCAGCGCCCCGGCCTGCACGCCGGCCATGGGCGCCTGGATGACGGGCAGGCGGATTCCGAGCAGCTCGCAGAGGGTCATGGGAGATGGGGCGGGGGCGGGCCGCGCGGGCCCGCCGGCCGATGGACCGGATTCCGGTCTTTATACCACCGGCGCCTTCACGCAGCGGTCATGCAGGGCCATTACACTCGCCCCGTTGAAAACGATTTCATCGGCATGTCCATCCATCGGGTTGCATCACACGCCGGGGTCTCGCCGGCCACGGTCTCCAGGGCCTTCAATGCGCCGCACCTGGTGGCCAGCGCCACCCTGGCGCGGGTGCTCGAGAGCGCCGACGCGCTGTCCTTCGTGCCCAACGCCAGCGCGCGCACCCTGCGCACGCAGCGCAGCCGCAGCCTGGGCGTGGTGCTGCCCACGCTGCTCAACCCGGTGTTCGCCGAGTGCCTGGAAGGCATCGCCGAGCGCGCCCGCGCCGCAGGCCATGCCATCGTGCCGCTGGTCACCGAGTACCGCACCGCGCTCGAGCGCGAGGCCATCGAGCACCTGATGGCCCGCAGCGTCGATGGCGTGATCCTCACCGTGGCCAGCGCCGGCCGCTGCGCCAGCCTCGGCCGCTTGCGTCAGGGGCGGGTGCCCTATGTGCTCGCCTACAACCGCCACCGCGGCCAGCCCTGCGTGTCGGTCGATGGCGAGGCCGCCTGCGCCGAGATCGTGCGCTGGCTGGTCGGGCTGGGCCATCGCCGGATCGCCATGGTGAGCGGCACCCTGTCGGCCTCCGACCGCGCCCGCCAGCGTCACCGCGGCTTCGCCCGCGCGATGGTCGCCGCCGGGCTCGCGCAGGCCGAGCTGATCGAGGTGCCGTTCATGCAGGCCGCCACCCAGGCGCTCACCGAACGCCTTCGCCGGGCAAACCGGCCCACCGCGCTGCTGTGCTCCAACGACCTGCTCGCCCTGCGCAGCCTGCGCGCCGCGGCGCTGGCCGGGCTGCGGGTGCCGCAGCAGCTGTCGGTGGTGGGCTTCGACGGCATCGCACTCGGCGAGGAGCTTTCGCCGCAGCTGAGCACGGTGGTGCAGCCCAGCCGCGAGATCGGCGAACGCTGCGTCGACTGGCTGCTGACCTCGCTCGCGGCGGGCACCGCCCCCGGGCCCGAATCCAGCCTGAGCCTGCCTTACCGAATCCGCGCCGGCGAGTCCTGCGCGGCCCCGCCTGCCCGTTCATCGTCCACACCCACCAGGAGCACCGCATGATCTCCCTGTCGTCCCTCGCGCGCGCCGTCGTGGCCGCCGGCCTGCTGGCCGCTGGCGCAGCCCAGGCCCAGACCGCCATCTGCTACAACTGCCCGCCGGAATGGGCCGACTGGGCCAGCCAGCTGCGCGCCATCAAGGCGCGCACCGGCATCACCATCCCGCCCGACAACAAGAACTCCGGCCAGACCCTGGCGCAGCTGGTGGCCGAGAAGGCCAGCCCGGTAGCCGACATCGCCTACTACGGTGTGACCTTCGGCGTGCAGGCCCGCAAGGACGGTGTGACCGCGGCCTTCAAGCCCTCGGCCTGGAACGAGATCCCCGAGGGCCTGAAGGATCCCGAGGGCCACTGGTTCACCATCCACTCCGGCACGCTCGGCTTCATGGTCAATGTCGACGCGCTCAAGGGCAAGCCCATCCCGCGCTCCTGGGCCGATCTGCTCAAGCCCGAGTACAAGGGCCTGATCGGTTATCTCGACCCGGCCTCGGCCTTCGTGGGCTATGTGGGCGCGGTGGCGGTCAACAACGCGCGCGGCGGCACCATGGACAACTTCGGCCCGGCCATCGAGTGGTTCAAGGCGCTGAAGAAGAACGACCCGATCGTGCCCAAGCAGACCTCCTACGCGCGGGTGCTCTCGGGCGAGATCGCCATCCTGCTCGACTACGACTTCAACGCCTACCGCGCGAAGTACAAGGACAACGCCAAGGTCGAGTTCGTGATCCCGGCCGAAGGCACGGTGGTGGTGCCCTATGTGATGAGCCTCGTGGCCAAGGGCCCCAACGCGGCCAACGGCCAGAAGGCGCTGGAGTTCATCCTGTCCGACGAGGGCCAGGCGATCTGGGCCAATGCCTTCCTGCGGCCGGTGCGCGCCTCGGCCATCTCCAAGGAGGCTCAGGCCCGCTTCCTGCCGGCCAGCGAGTACGCCCGCGCCAAGGCGGTCGACTACGCGAAGATGGCCACGGTGCAGAAGGCCTTCTCCGAGCGCTACCTGAAAGAGGTGCCGTGAGCCGGCACCTGATCGCGCTGTGCCTGGCGCCGGCGGCGGCGCTGTTCTTCGCCTTCTGGCTGCTGCCCATGGCATGGCTGGTGGCGCTGCCCGCCGGCAAGGGCTGGTCCACCTACTTCGCGGTGCTCACCAGCGCGCGCTATGCCAGCAGCCTGGTCAACACCGTGGCGCTGTCGCTCGCGGTCACTGCCGCCACCCTCGCGCTGGGGGCGGCGGTGGGGCTGTACCTGGCCCGCACCCGCTTCGCCGGGCGGCGCGCGCTGCTCTCGGTGCTGACCCTGCCGCTGTCCTTCCCCGGCGTGATCGTGGGCTTCTTCATGATCCTGCTCGGCGGCCGGCAGGGCGCGGTAGCGCAGGCCGCCGAGGCGCTCACCGGCGAGCGCATCACCTTCGCCTACGGCCTCACCGGTCTGTTCCTCGCCTATCTGTATTTCTCGCTGCCGCGCGCCATCGCCAGCTACACCGCGGCCGCCCAGGCCATGGACCTGCAGCTCGAGGAGGCGGCGCGATCGCTCGGCGCCTCGCGCTGGCGCATCCTGCGCGATGTCTGGGTGCCGGCGCTCACGCCCACCACGCTCGCCTGCGGCGCGATCGTGTTCGCCACGGCCATGGGCGCCTTCGGCACGGCCTTCACGCTGGCCAGCAAGTTCGAGGTGCTGCCGATCACCATCTACAACGAGTTCACCAACTACGCCAACTTCGCGCTGGCCGCGTCGCTCTCGATCGCGCTCGGCCTGATGACCTGGGTGGTGCTCTTCCTCGCCCGCCGGCTGGGCGGCCCCGCCCTGGGCGCGGGCGCCTGAGCCACGCCGCCATGTCCGCCACCCGCCGCTCGCCGCTGCTGTTCTCGCTCACCCTGCTGGTGGCGGTGTTCACCGTGGCGCCGATGCTGCTCTCGGTCACTGCGGGTCTGGTCGGCAACTACAGCACCGGCCTGAGCAGCGGGCTCACCCTGCGCTGGCTGCGCGAGGTCTGGGAGGGCTATGGCGACACCGTCTGGCGATCGATGCTGCTGGCCGCGTGCTGCGTGGCCGGCACGCTGCTGGCCGGCGTGCCCTGCGCCTACGCCATGGCGCGCAGCCGCTCGCGCGCCATGCGCCTGTTCGAGGAGCTCATCACCCTGCCGGTGGCGGTGCCGGGCCTGGCCACGGCGCTCGCGCTCATCCTGGCCTACGGGCAGCTGCGCGGTTTTCGCAGCAGCTTCGCGTTCATCCTGGTGGGCCATCTGGTGTTCACGCTGCCCTTCATGGTGCGCACCGTGGCCGCGGCCTTCGCGCGGCCCGAACTGCGCGCGCTCGAGGAGGCCGCGCGCTCGCTCGGCGCGAGCTTCATGCAGCGCTTCCTGGGCGTGCTGGTGCCCGCGGTCATGCCCTCCATCGTGGCCGGCAGCCTGATGGTGTTCACGCTGTCGGTGGGCGAGTTCAACCTCACCTGGATGCTCCACACCCCGCTCACCCGCACCCTGCCGGTGGGCCTGGCCGACAGCTATGCCTCGATGCGGCTGGAGATCGGTTCGGCCTACACCCTGGTGTTCTTCATCGTCATCCTGCCGGTGCTCTGGGGCCTGCAGTGGCTGGGGACGCTTTTCGAGAGGCGCCATGGCCGCCATGAATGACTCCGCCGACACCAGCCTCCCGGTGTCGGTCACCGACTGCGCCAAGACCTATGCCGACGGCACCCGCGCGCTGCGGCCCACCTCCCTGCAGGTGGCCCCGGGCGAGGTGCTGGCCCTGCTCGGGCCCTCGGGCTGCGGCAAGACCACGCTGCTGCGGCTGATCGCCGGGCTGGAGAGCCCCGATGCCGGCGGCCGGGTGCGTTTCGGCGACGAGGATGTCACCGCGCTCCCGATCGAGCGGCGTGGCGTGGGCATGGTCTTCCAGCACTACGCGCTGTTCCCGCAGATGACCGTGGCCGCCAACATCGGCTACGGCCTGCGCATCCGGCAGGTGCCCGAGGCGCAGCGCCGGCAGCGGGTGGGCGAGCTGGTCGAGCTGGTGCGGCTGCAGGGCCTCGAGCACAAGCGCCCGGCCGAGCTCTCGGGCGGTCAGCGTCAGCGGGTGGCGCTGGCCCGCGCGGTGGCCATCCGCCCCAGGGTGCTGCTGCTCGACGAGCCGCTCACCGCGCTCGATGCCAAGCTCAAGGAGCAGCTGCGCGAGGAGCTCGCCGAGCTGCTGCGCCGGCTGCGCATCACCACCATCCATGTCACCCACGACCAGCAGGAGGCGCTCGCCATCGCTGACCGCCTGGCGATCATGCGGGCCGGGAAGATCGTGGGCGTGGGCGATGGCGAGGCGCTCTATCGCGATCCCGGCCATCCCTTCCTGGCCGAGTTCCTGGGTCGCGTGAACCGCCTGCCGCGCGATGCCGCCGCGCAGGCGGCTGGCGAGATCCGGCTCGCCGAGCGGCACTGGCTCTGCCCGCCGGCGCTGCAGGGCTGCGCGGCGGTGCTGGTGCGGCCCGAAGACCTGCGGGTAGGCGAGCCCGGGCCCGACGCGGCCCGGCTGAGCGTGAGCCGTCGGGTGTTCCTGGGCGAGCGGGTGCAGCTGCATCTGGCCGGGGCGCACGCGCCGCTCATCGCCGAGGTCGATCGCGACAGCCCGGTGCGGGTGGGCGATACCGTGGGCGTGCGCGTCGATCCCGCCCGCTGGATGCCGTGGTTCGACGACGCCTCTTCCCGAGAGCCTTCCCCATGACCCTGATCGCGCAGTTCTCCGACACCCACATCCGCGAGCCCGGACGCGTCGCCTATGGCCGGGTTGATACCGCCGCCTTCCTGCGGCGCGCGGTGCGCAGCCTGCAGGCCCTGCCGCAGAAGCCCGATGCGCTGCTGATCACCGGCGACCTGGTCGACTTCGGCCGGCCGGCCGAGTACCGGCACCTCGCCGAGCTGCTCGCGCCGGTCGACATGCCGGTGTACCTGCTCGCGGGCAACCACGATGATCCGGCGATGCTGCGCGCCGGCTTTCCGTCGCATGGCTATCTCGCGAAGCCGGTGGCCGGGCGTCACCTGCAGTACTCGGTGCGCATCGGTGCCCTGCGTCTGGTGGCGCTGGACACCACCGTGCCGCGGGCCGGCCACGGCGAGCTCTGCGAGGAACGGCTGGCGTGGCTGGAGGCCGAGCTGGCCGCCTGCGCGAGTGAGACGGTGATCGTGGCCATGCACCATCCGCCCTTCCCCACCCTGATCGGGCACATGGATGCGCAGGGCCTGCTGCGCGGCGGCGAGCGCCTGCGCGAGATCATCGCGCGGCACCCGAATGTCGAGCGCATCGTGTGCGGCCACCTGCACCGGGCCATCGATGTGCGCTTTGCGGGCACGCTCGCCAGCACCTGCCCGGGGCCAGCCCATCAGGTCTGCCTGGACCTCTCCCCGCAGGCCGCCTCGGCCTTCTCGATGGAGCCGCCCGGCTTCCGGCTGCATGCCTGGACGCCGCAGGCGGGTCTGGTCACGCACCTCGCCGCAATCGGCGAGTTCGACGGCCCGCATCCCTTCCACGAGCCGGGCGGCGCGCTGATCGATTAGCGGGCGCGGCGCAGGCTTGCCCGAAGGGCGGCGGCCAGCCTGCTCAACCGACGACACGGCGCGACGGCACAGCATCGGGGCTCGGTCGCTGCCCGCGGCCGGCCACCGCCGACACGCCCCGGGAGCCGTGATGTCCCCACCCCGACTGCTGCTCGACCATGTCTACGATCACGAGCGCGAGTGGCGCGACCGGATCTACCTGACCCAGCCGCTGCCCGGCACCGACCGCTGCATCGACCACACCTGGGGGCGCTGCCTCGACGAGGCGCGGCGCATGGCGGCATGGCTGCGCGGACAGGCGCTGGGGGATGCCCCGACGATCGCGCTGCTCTCCAAGAACTGCGCGCACAGCGTGATCGCCGAGCTGGCAATCTGGATGGCCGGGGGTACCACCGTGGCGCTGTTCGCCACCGAATCGCCCGAGGGCCTGCGCCGGGTGCTCGAGCACAGCGGCGCGGCGCTGCTCTTCGTGGGCCGGCTGGATGACTGGGCCCGTCAGGCCCCGGGCGTGCCGGCGGGCCTGCCCTGCGTGGCGCTGCCGCTCGGCCCGCCGGGCATGTTGCTGCGCTGGGAGGCGCTGATCGGCGCAAGCGCGCCCCTGCCCGGCCGGCCCGGGCGGGCCGCGCATGAACTCGCGATGCTGGTCTACACCTCGGGCACCAGCGGCGAGCCCAAGGGCGTGATGCACGATTTCGGGCATGTCACGCAGGCCTGCGAGATCATCACCGCCACCATCGGCTACCGGCCCGATGACCGGATGCTCTCGTACCTGCCGCTCGCCCATGTGTTCGAACGCGCCTACATCGCATGCGCCTCGCTGATGGCCGGCGGGCGGGTGTTCTTCGCCGACAGCCCGGCCACCTTCCTGGCCGACCTGCGTCGGGCCCGGCCCACGCTCTTCCTGTCGGTACCGCGGCTGTGGGAGAAGTTCCGCGAGGGCGTGCTGCGGCAGATCCCGGAACGGCCGCTGGACGGCCTGCTGCGGGTGCCCGGGCTCGGTCCATGGGTGGGGCGTCGGGTGCTCGCGCGGCTGGGCCTGGCCGAGGTACGCATGGCCGGCAGTGGTTCAGCCCCGGCCCGGCCCGAGCTGATCGCCTGGTATCGCGCGCTGGGTCTGAACCTGCTCGAGGGCTATGGCATGACCGAGGACTTCGCCTGCTCGCACTTCAGCCGCGCGGGCCGCGAGCGGCCGGGCTGGGTGGGCGAGCCTTTCCCGGGGGTGGCGGTGCGCATCAGCCCCGAGGGCGAGGTGCTGATCCGCTCACCCGGCTGCATGGTCGGCTATCACCGCGAGCCGGCGCTGACCGCAGCGAGCTTCACCGACGACGGCTTCTTTCGCACCGGCGACCTCGGTGAGCGCAGCCCGACAGGGCAGCTGCGCCTGACCGGCCGGCTGAAGGAACCCTTCAAGACCAGCACCGGCAAGTATGTTGCGCCCGCGCCGATCGAGGCACTGTTGCAGGCCGATCCGATGATCGAGCTGGCGGTGGTGACCGGCGCCGGGCAGCCCGCGCCCTTCGCCCTGGTGATGCTGAGCGAGTCATGGCGGACGAGGCTCGCCGCGTCGGGGGGGGCAGGCGCCAGCGGCGCCGCGGAGCGCGGCACGGCGACCGCCGAGAGCGACGCTGCGCGCGAGACCGCGCAGCGGGCGCTGGCCGAGCGCCTGCGCCAGGTGAACGCGGGCCTGGCGCCGCACGAGCGGCTGCGCATGCTGGTGGTGATGCCGGGGGAGGCCTGGTCGGTGGCCAACCAGCTGCTCACGCCCACGCTGAAGCCGCGGCGCGCCCTGATCGAGCGAGCGGAGTCAGACCAGCTGGCCTCGTGGTTCCGTCAGCCCGGACCGGTGCTGTGGGCCTGAGCCTCAGTTCGAACCCTTGCCGTGGGCATGGCCATGCGGATGGCCATGCGAACTGCCCGAGCCCACCGCGCTGATCGGGCGCACCAGGGCCTTCACCTCGAGTCTCTCGCGGCGGCCGTCGCGGCCCTGCACCACCAGCGACAGCGGCACCGCCTCGCCCTCGCGCAGCGGCGCCTTCAGGTCGATGAGCATGAGGTGGTAGCCACCGGGCTTGAGGTCGACCGGCTTGCCCGCGGGCAGGTCCAGCCCGGGGATTTGCCGCATCTTCATCACATTGCCTTCCATGGCCATCTCGTGGATCTCGACGGCACGGGCCGCCCCGGAGCTGGCCTCGACCAGTCGGGCATCGGCCGTGGCCTGCAGCTTCAGGAACACCCCGGCGACCTTCTGCTGCGGCACCGTCGCGCGGGTCCAGGCATCGCTCGCGCTGACCTGGGCCCAGGCCGGCAGGGCGCAGGCGCCCATCAGGAGCGCGGCCAGGGCCGAGCGGGCGGCAGGCAGGGCGCGGGCGCGCAGCGGGGTGGAACAACGGAACGGGATGAGACGGAAGGACATGGCGGGCGTTTCGGGGAGGATGGGGTTGCAGCGCGGATACTATCGCTCCCGCAAGCCATCACCCATCCGGGGCCCGCGCCCGGCAGGGGCTACTTGCCCCGCCCGCGTCACCGCCCCAACCGGAGCGCCGCCCATGTTCCTTCGCCAGTGCTGGTATGTGATCGCCTGGGACCATGAGATCCCCGATGACGGGCTTTTCTCGCGCACCGTGCTGGGCGAGCCGATCGTGGTGTTCCGCACCCGCCAGGGACTGGCCGCGCTGGAGGACCGCTGCTGTCATCGTCTGGCGCCGCTCTCGGCCGGGCGCAAGGAGGGCGATTGCGTGCGCTGCGGCTACCACGGCCTCACCTTCGACGCGACCGGCCGCTGCGTGGCCATCCCCGGTGTCGAGCGCATCCCCGTGGCAGCGCGGGTGCGCCGCTATCCGGTGGCGCTGCGCAACCGCTGGGTCTTCGTGTGGATGGGCGATGCCGACCGGGCCGACCCGGCGCTGCTGCCCGACAACTTCTCCTGCGATCACCCGCAGTGGCACCACCGCCCCGGCTACATGCACTACGACGTGGATCACCGCCTGATCTGCGACAACCTGCTCGACTTCTCGCACCTGAGCTGGGTACACGAGAAGACCCTCGGCGGCAGCCCGCAGATCGCGCTGGCCCGGCCCGAGATCGAGAGCGTGCCGCGCGGCATCCGCGTGACGCGGCGGGTGCCCTCGGTGCCCGCGCCGCCCTACTACCAGCGCTTCCGGCGCTTCGACACGCCGGTGGACCGCTGGTTCATCTACGACTTCCTGGTGCCGGGGGTGCTGCTCATGCACTCGGGCGGACGCCCCTCCGAAGACCCGCCCGAGGATCTCAGCCGCGCAGTGCGGCTGCACAGCTGCCAGGCGCTCACGCCCGAGACCGCCACCACCACGCACTACTTCTTCCAGCAGGCCCATCATGGCGAGCAGGAAGACACCACCGTGGCCGAGCTGATCTTCGACAGCCTGAAGGCCGCCTTCCACGAAGACCGCGAGATGATCCGGGCGCAGTCGCGGGTGATCGCGGCGCGGCCCGATGCGCCGATGCTCGCCCTGCCGATGGACGCGGCGCTGGTGCAGTACCGCCGTCTGGTCGATCGCCTGCTCACGCAGGAGGGGCTCGCCGAGCAGGCGAGTGCGCGCCTCACCGACCCGCCCGGCGGCTGAAGCGCGCCCTGCCACGGCCCGTGGCCGGGCTGCGCGCGGCCGCGGCCCCGACGCGATTCAGCCCGGTGGCCGGGCGCGCGACCAGCGCAGCGCGAACGGGCCGGCCAGCACGCCGGCGCCCAGCACCGCGAAGGCCGCGAACCAGCCGCCGGGGCTGGCCGAGCCACCGAAGGCATCGAGCGCCACGCCCACCAGCCAGCCTGCCAGCGCCGACAGGCCGAAACCGGCCATCGAGTGCATGGCCAGCGTGGCGCCCTTGAAACGCGGATCGGCGCTGGCGCTCATGCCGGCGGTGAGCGAGCCGGAATCGGCCGGCACCGTCACCGCGTAGACCAGCACCAGCGCGAGCAGCAGCCCCGGCGGGCCGCCGGCCATCAGGCCGATGCCGAGTGCCGTGGCCGCCGACAGCACCTGAATGACCGTGATGGCGCGGTGCCGGCCATACCGGATGGCGCATTCGTTGCCGAAGATGCTCGCCGGCATCGCCAGCAACGTCACCAGCACGCTCACGGTGATCGGCTCGAGCAGCGCCTGACCGCCATGGCGCGCGGCCACGAAGGTCCAGAAGGCGACGATCCAGGTGCGCATGCCGTAGAGCTCGAAGCAGTGCGCGGCATAGCCCAGGATGTAGCCCATGGCCGCGCGGTTGCGCAGCACCGGTCTGAAGTCGAGCAGCCGCGCGCCAGGTGGCCGCGGCGGCGGCGGCACCGGGCGCATGCGCGCAGCTGCGGCCACCATCACCAGCGGGCCCAGGCCGGTGAGCGTGAACGACCAGCGCCAGCCGAGGGTCTCGGCCACCAGCTGCGAGACCAGGAAGGACATGCCCACGCCCAGCGAGTAGCTCGAGGTGTAGAAGGTCACGCTGCGCGAGGCGTCGCCGGGGTCGAGCCGGTCGGTGAGCGCGCGCAGGCCGGGCATGTAGGCACCGGCAAAGCCCACGCCGGCGAGCGCCCACAGCAGCATCGCCGAGAAGAGCCCCTGCGCCAGCCAGCCGAAGGCCAGGGTGGCGGCGCTGCTGGCCAGCGAGCCGACCCCCAGCAGCACGCGGGCATCGATGCGGTCGGTGAGCGAGGCGAGCACCGGCACCGCCAGCATGTAGCCCGCGGCATAGGAGGCAGCCAGCAGACCGGCCTGGGCATTGCTCAGGCCCCACAGCGGGATGAGATGGCCGACCATGACTGCCGGCACCACCACATGCGGCAGCAGGTTGCCGACCTGGCCGGCACACATCGCGAACACCAGCGGCTTGCCTCGCATGGCGGGAATCGGGCCGGGCCGGCCCCTGGGAGATGGCGGTGGTCCGACCCTAAGCGAAGGCACCGCGTGGCGGCAAGGGCGGCGGCGGGCACGGCCCGGTGGGCGCTCCGTTTTCCGCGCCCGCCGTCGCCGGCCGGCCCGCCGGGCTGGCTAAGATGCCTCTCCCCCCGGCACCCGGGTTGCCGTCACCAAGGACCGCCATGGCCGAACACCGCATTCCCACCGCCGCCCTGCACCGCTGGGTCATTGACCTCTTCCGCGCTGCCGGCAGCAGCGACCGCGAAGCCACCCTCACCGCCGACCATCTCGTGGGCGCGAACCTCGCCGGCCACGACTCGCACGGCGTGGGCATGGTGCCGCGCTATGTCGACTCGCTGCTCAACGACGAGCTTCAGCTCAACCGCATCACCAGCGTGATCAGCGACACCGGCACCATGCTGGCCGTGGACGGCCAGCGCGGCATGGGCCAGTCGGTCACCCATCAGGCGATGGAGATGGCCATCGAGCGCGCCCGCCGCCACGGCGTGTGCGTGATGGGCCTGCGCCACTCGCACCACCTTGGCCGGGTCGGTCACTGGGCCGAGCAGGCGGTGGCCGCCGGCATGGTCTCCATCCACTTCACCAATGCGGTCACGCGCAACATCCTGGTCGCACCCCATGGCGGCGGCGAGGCCCGCTACAACACCAACCCGTTCACGGTGGGCATGCCCCGCCAGGATGGCGGCCCGATCATCCTCGACTTCGCCACCAGCGCGGTCGCGCAGGGCAAGGTGCGGGTGGCCTACAACAAGAAGGTGCCGGTGCCCCCGGGAAGCCTGATCGATGTCAGCGGCGAGCCCACCAACGATCCGGCGGTGATGTTCGAGCCGCCCGAGGGCCCGCACGGCGCGCTGCGCCCCTTCGCCGGCCACAAGGGCTATGCCCTGGGCGTGGTGTGCGAGTTGCTCGGCGCGGCCCTGATCGGCGGCGACACCATGCGCCCCGACACCCGGCCCACCCGCTTCGGGGTGTGGAACAACATGCTGGCGATCGTGTTCGACCCCGCCCGGCTCGGCGGCTCGGCCGGCTTCGAGGCCGAGGCCCGGCACTTCGTCGACTGGCTGCGCTCGGCGAAGCTCTCGAGCGAGGGCCGGGAGATCGGCGGCATCCACCTGCCCGGCGACCCGGAGCGGGCCTCGCGGCAGGCGCG
The DNA here is from genome assembly GCF_982640115.1 of Quisquiliibacterium sp. Taxonomy (NCBI): domain Bacteria; kingdom Pseudomonadati; phylum Pseudomonadota; class Betaproteobacteria; order Burkholderiales; family Burkholderiaceae; genus Quisquiliibacterium; species Quisquiliibacterium sp. The sequence continues at coordinate 12,313 of NZ_CEXFHW010000054.1, forward strand.
CGCCGAGGTGGTGCCGATCGACCCCGGCACCATGACGCAGATGGACGCGGCCTCGGCCGCGATCGCGCGCCGCTTCGGGCAGTCGCCCGGGCCGCTGTCGGCGCTCGAACGCGGCTGCTGAACCGGCTCAGGCAGGCGCGCCGGCCAGCGCCGGCGCCGCCACCGGCACGCCAATGCGATCCCAGGTGATCAGGCTGAGCGTGCCGTCGTGGGCCTCGGCCAGCGCGGTGAGGCTCTCCACCCAGTCGCCATCGTTGCAGTAGAGCACGCCGTCGATCTCGCGGATCTCGGCCTTGTGGATGTGACCGCAGACCACGCCGTCGAGGCCGCGGCGCCGGGCCTCGCGGGCCACCGCCTGCTCGAAGTCGCTGATGAACGAGACCGCGTTCTTCACCTTCTGCTTCAGGTACTGCGACAGCGACCAGTACTTCAGGCCCAGCCGCGAGCGGGCGCGGTTGAACCAGTGGTTGAGCGCCAGCGCGGCCGTGTAGAGCGCATCGCCCAGGAAGGCCAGCCACTTCGCGTGCTGCACCACGCCGTCGAAGCGGTCGCCATGAACCACCAGCAGACGCCGGCCGTCGGCGGTGACATGCACCATCTCCTCGGCCACCTGGATGTCGCCGAAGGACAGGCCGATGAACTGACGCGCGAACTCGTCGTGGTTGCCGGGCACGAAGATCACCCGTGTGCCCTTGCGGGCCTTGCGCAGCACCTTCTGCACCACATCGTTGTGACTGCGGTGCCAGTACCAGCCGCGGCGCAGCTGCCAGCCATCGATGATGTCGCCCACCAGATAGAGGGTGTCGCACTCGTTGTGCTTGAGAAAGTCCAGCAGGTAGGCGGCCTTGCAGCCCGAGGTACCCAGGTGCACATCGGAGATCCACAGCGTGCGATGCCGATGGGCAGACACGCCGGGCGGAGGGTCGAGCGGGTGCGGCGCGTCGGGCTGTTGCCCGATGGCAGGGGGCGGCTCGCGCAGCGCAGCGGGAATGTCTTCGAGGTTCATGAACCCGGCTCCTGACCGGATTGCACCGCAGCGCGATGACAGGGCGATGACTCGGCCGTCGCCGCCGGCAACCGCAACAGCGGCTCACCCATGCGGATGCGACGGCCGGTCTCGATGCCGTCCTGAAGCCGGAAGCCGGCGGGCGCGAACACGATGATGGTCGAGCCATGCTCGAACCAGCCGAGCTCCTCGCCCTTGTCGCAGGGATGGTCGCAATCCATGCGGTTGGGGCCGCGCCAGCGCAGGCTGAGCAGCACATCCAGGAAGCGCAGCCGGATGCTGGCCACCAGCACCGCGGCCACCGCCACCAGGCTCACCCGGTGACCGCCGGCATCGAGTCGCTGCGTGATCACCGCACGCTCGTTGCGGCAGAAGAGGCGCTCGATGCGGGCCAGCGCGATCGGATTGACATTCCAGGTGTCGCCCGAAAGATAGGTGACCCGCTCGACCCGCCCGGCCTGCATGGCATGGAAGCGGTGGTACATCGCCGAGGTGAGCCGCAGGGTGACATAGACGCCGTCGACGAAGCCTGGCGCCGCCGGGTCGGGCCCGAAGAGTTCGGGCACCGTGTACGGAAAGCCCTTGGCCTGGAACACCTGCGTGCCCTGCACGGGCCCGCAGGCGCCGACGATGCCGTCGCAGGGGCTGACCAGCACCTCGGGGTCGGCGTCGATCGGCCGCGCTCCAGGCCGCAGTTCCCGGGTGAAGCAGTCATGCAGGCTGGCAAAGCGGGGCTTCTTCGCATCGCTGAGATCGATGTCGGTGAACAGCCGCCACACCGCCATCGAGGCCGCCCGCACCACCGGGTTCTCGATGCGCGAGAACCAGCCCATGAATCGGGTGAGCTGGATGCGCGGGATGCGGTTGGTGAGCAGGAAGTTGAGGTCTTCGTGCGCGGCGATACGGGCCAGGGTCTTGCGTGCATTCATGGACGTGTAAAGCGATTGGGTTAGAGAACAGGCTTCCTGATTACTGGAGTCACAGGCTCATGAGCGCATCCCTCGCGCTGGTCGCGCTGGGCGCGGCTGCCACCGCGGCCACCCTGCCCGCACTGAAGCGACGCATCGAGCTGTCGCGCGCCAAGCACCGCTCGCTCGCCGGGCACTCGCGCCTGTCGCGCCGCGTGGCGGCGCTGGTGCCCTTCTACGAGTTCGACGACCAGGACTTCTTCGCCGCCGATGGCGCGCCGATCGCCGTTGAACGACAGCGCCAGCTCGCGTTCACGCGGCTCTCGGCACTCTTCGGGGAGCGCTTCGCCCAGACCCGGGCCCTCACCGAAGAGACTGCGCCGGGCCTCTCGGACCTGCAGTTCACGAGCCGCTATCGCGTGCCCTTCCCCTTCAGCCGGCGGGTGCGCGAGCACCTGTCGGCCGGGCAGTTCCTGCGCGCGGCGCAAGGCACGCGCCTGACCGATCTCGATGGCAACGAGTTCATCGACCTCACCGGCTCGTACGGCGTGAATGTGTTCGGCGTGGACTTCTATCGCGAGTGCCTCGGCGAAGCGGCACGCCGGGCGCAGGCGCTCGGGCCGGTGCTGGCCGGCTATCACCCGGCGGTGGCCGACAATGTGCGCCGCCTGCGCGAGATCTCGGGTCTTGACGAGGTCTCCTTCCACATGTCGGGCACCGAGGCGGTGATGCAGGCCGTGCGGGTGGCCCGCTACCACACCGGCCGCTCGCATCTCGTGCGCTTTTGCGGCGCCTACCACGGCTGGTGGGACGATGTTCAGCCCGGGGTGGGCAACCCCGCGCCGGTGCACGAGACCTACACCCTGCGCGACATGGACGCGCGCAGCCTCACCGTGCTGCGCAAACGGCGGGACATCGCCTGCGTGCTGGTCAACCCGCTGCAGGCCCTCCATCCGAACAGCAATGCGCCTGGCGACTCCGCGCTGGTCAACAGCCGGCGGCGCGCCGGTTTCGATCGCGACGCCTACACGGCCTGGCTGCGCGAACTGCGTGCGGTGTGCAGCGAGCGCGGCATCGTCCTGATCTTCGACGAGGTGTTCATGGGCTTTCGCCTCGCCCCCGGCGGCGCGCAGGCCTACTTCGGCGTCCAGGCCGATCTCGTCACCTACGGCAAGACCCTGGGCGGCGGGCTGCCGGTGGGCGTGGTCTGCGGCAAGGCCGCGCTGATGAAGCGCTGGCGCGATGACCGGCCCGCCGACATCTGCTTTGCCCGCGGCACCTTCAATGCCCACCCCTATGTCATGACCGCGATGCAGGTGTTCCTCGAGCGGCTGGCCGAGCCGGAACAGCAGGCGCTCTACCAGGACCTGGACGAGACCTGGAACCGCCGCGCCGCGCGCCTGAACCAGCTGCTGCAGGCCCTGGGCCTGCCGGTGCGGGTGGCCAACCTGTCCACGGTCTGGACGGTCTTCTACACCCAGCCCTCGCGCTACAACTGGATGCTGCAGTTCTACCTGCGCGAGCAGGGCCTGGCGCTGAGCTGGGTGGGCACCGGCCGGCTGATCTTCCCGCTGCGCTTCGACGAGGGCGAGTTCGACGAGGTCTGCCGCCGCTTCATCGACGCCGCCGAGGCGATGCGCGCCGACGGCTGGTGGTGGCGCGATGAGGAACTCACCGATCGATCGATCGGACGCGCCATGCTGCGCGAGATGCTGGCGCATCGGTTCTGAGCGTCGCGCGCGCCGGATCGCGCGTCAGCGCAGATGGCGCGCGTGCAGCGGGTCGATCAGCTCACCGCGCAGCAGCGCGGCGGGCGCGCCGCGGTAGAGCAGCGCATCGTTGAACGGATCGGTCAGGATCTTGGCGAACCAGGCGAACCCGGTCAGCGGGCTGCGGATGACGCACAGATGCGCCGTGCGCAGCACCAGCGCGCCCACGCCCACCCCGAACCACGCCCAGCCGAGCTGACGCAGCCAGCCTGCAAAACCCTGGGCCGGCTCGATCAGGCCGAAGAGGTCGGGCTGCAGCCACAGCAGCACCGGCACGCCCGCCCACACCGCGTGCAGCACCACCTTGCGACGCAGGTTGTAGCCGACCTTGATCTCCTCCTTGTGCTCGTGGGTGACCTGGTTGACCTGATCGTAGCCACGCGGCTCGAAGAAGAAGTGGCCGGACTGGCGGGTGACCATCGCCACCAGCCAGGCGATCAGGGCAGCCTTGGGCGGATCGAAGAACGCCACCCCATACGCGATCAGGAAGCTCAGGGCACTGATGAAATGCAGGCTCTGATTGATGCGGCTGTGGTGATAGAAGCGGTGGTCGTCCCAGCGCTGGATGCGCAGTTCGCGCAGAAAAGCGTGCATGGCAGTTCCCCGATATGGAAGCGATCGGCAAGACGGCACGGTGCCATCCCTTCAGGCCGCGGCGGTGCCCCGGTCTGCCGCGCAGGCTAGGCGCGGCAGGCTACGGTTTGCTGACCGATCGATGACGCCGGCTTGAAGAATCGGTGTCGGCGCGATGACGCTTGCACCGCAGGGGCCGCCGTCATCAGGCTGTCGTGTGCGAGGCCGAGCCTCGCGGCATGAGCACTGGCAACAGCCCAGACCGCCCGGCTGATGTCGATCGGGCCGTGGTCGCGCCGCCCGCGCGCCTGCTGCGGATGACCGTGATCACCGAGACCTGGCCGCCGGAGGTCAACGGCGTGGCCTCCACGCTGGCGCGATTCGTCGATGGCCTGGCTGCCCGCGGTCACTCGGTCACGCTGCTGCGACCGCGCCAGGACCGTGATCCCGAGACCGACCAGCGCCTGGTGGCCCGCGGCTATCCCGAGATCCTGATCCGGGGCGTTCGCATACCGCGCTACCCGGACCTGCGCATGGGCCTGCCGGCGCGGCGCGCGATGCAACGGCTGTGGCGCGCCCAGCCGCCCGATCTGGTGCACATCGCCACCGAGGGCCCGCTGGGCTGGTCGGCGCTGCGATCCGCGCTGCAGGCCGGCCTGCCGGTATCCACCGACTTCCGCACGAACTTCGATGCCTACAGCGCCCACTACGGCATCGGCTGGCTGCGCCGGCCAATCCTGGGCTACCTGAGGCGGTTCCACAACCGGGCCGCCCTCACCATGGTGCCCACCCGGGCCATGCAGGCGCGCCTGCGGCAGCAGGGTTTCGAGCGGCTGCGGGTGGTGGGCCGCGGCATCGACACCACGCTGTTCACGCCGGCGCGACGCGACGCGGCGCTGCGCGCCCGCTGGGGCGCCGGCCCCGACAGCCCGGTGGTGCTGCATGTGGGCCGCATGGCGCCCGAGAAGAACCCGGATGCGCTCGGCGCAGCCTTCGAGGCGATGCGGGCCCGCAACCCAGGGGCGCGGCTGGTGCTGGTCGGCGACGGGCCGGCCAGGGCGAAGATGCAGTCACGATTCCCGGACGCGGTCTTCGCCGGCATGCGCGGCGGCGCCGATCTGGCCGCGCACTACGCCAGCGCCGATGTGTTCCTGTTCCCGAGCGAGACCGAGACCTTCGGCAATGTCACCCTGGAGGCGATGGCCAGCGGCCTGGCCATCGTGGCCTACGACTACGCGGCCGCCGCCGAGCATGTGACCCACGGCCGCAGCGGGCTGCTGGCCCCGTTGGGCGACACCGGCGCGCTGGTGGCCATGGCCGCGGCGCTCGCGCAGGACATGGCCCGGGTGCGGGCGCTGGGCACGCAGGCCCGGGCCGACGCCCTGGCGCTGCACTGGGACCGGCTGGTGCAGGCCCTGGAAACCGAACTGCTGCAGGTGGCCGCGCTGGCGCCACCACGCGCCGCGGCCGCATCGGCCCCGGGCGAAGATGCGCCCGGGCGCGCAGGCCCCGGCCTGCTCAGGCGGCGGCGCGCTCCACCACCGGCTCGCGGATGGGCAGATTGACCAGGGCCGCGCCCAGGGCCAGCACCGCGTCGGCGTACCACATCCACAGGTAACTGCCAGTGCCGGCCACCGCGAGCCCGCCGAGCCAGGCGCCGAAGAAGCCACCGATCTGGTGCGACAGCAGGGTCATGCCGAACAGCGTGGCCAGATAGCGCACCCCGAAGAGCTTGGCCACCACCCCGGCGGTGGGCGGCACCGTGCCCAACCAGGTGAGCCCCAGGCCGATGGCCAGCAGGTAGAAGGTGAGCGCGGTCTTGGGCGCGGCCAGGTACAGCACCACCAGCACGGCGCGCGAGAAGTACATCCAGAACAGGATGTACTTGCTGCGATAGCGATTGACCGCCTGGCCGGCGAGCAGACTGCCGGCGATGTTGGCCAGACCGATCAGGGCCAGCGACCAGCTCGCCACCGAGGCCGGCAGCCCGCACAGCCCCACTTCGCCCGGCAGGTGGGTGATCAGGAAGGCGATGTGGAAGCCGCAGGTGAAAAAGCCGGCGTGAAGCAGCAGGTAGCTGCGGTTGCCGAAGGCCTCGCGCACCGCCTGGCGCAAGCCCCCGGCGGGGGCGGCCGGCGCGCCGGGCTGCGGCCGCCGGCGCATCAGCCGGGTGATGGGCAGCGAAGCGAGGGTGATGGCCGCCAGCGACCACATCGCGCCCATCCAGCCCACCGCCACGATCAGAGCCTGGGCCACCGGCGCGAACACGAACTGCCCGAGCGAGCTGCCGGCGTTGATCACGCCCGAGGCGGTGCCGCGGCTGCTGGCAGGCACATACTGCGAGACCGCGCCGATCAGCACCGAAAAGCTGCAGGCGCCCGCCCCGGCGGCCACCAGCACACCCAGGACGACCGTCATGCCGAAGGCGCTGGTCATGAAGGGCGTGAGCGCGGTGCCCGCGGCCAGCAGCACAATGCCGCCGGCCAGCACGCGACCCGGCCCGTAGCGGTCGGCAATGGCGCCGGTGATCGGCTGCACCGCGCCCCACACGAACTGGCCCACCGCCAGCGCGAAGCTGAGCGTGACCACGCCCAGGCCGGTGTCGGTGTTGATGGGCGACAGGAACAGGCCCATCGACTGCCGGCTGCCCATGGTGACCATGAGCAGCGCGGCGGCGAACAGGGTGATCGGCCACCAGGATCGGGCCATCGGAGAAGGACTTGCGGCAGGTGCGTTCATCGGGGTGCGACCGGGTGGGGTCGGTGTGGGTCCAGGCGGGTGGAGGCGGGTAGGGTGGGCGCGCAGCAGCAGGCCGCTCAGGCCGCCGTGAAGTCGACAGTGCAGCTCATGGCCACGCCGCCGGTGGGCGGGCAGGTCCAGAGCGCGTACTGCCCGGCGCCGCGGGTGGCGCCACGCACCACCACCTTGCCGGCGCAGTAGTGCGGCGCCTGCGCGCGGAAGGCGATGCGGGTGAGGCGCACGCCCGGGTGCCACTGCCGGAAGGTCTCGGCCAGCAGGATGGCCTGCAGCGGCCCGTGCACCACCAGCCCGGGATAGCCGCCCACCTGGGTGGTGTAGCGCAGGTCGTAGTGGATGCGGTGCGAATTGAAGGTGAGCGCCGAGAAGCGGAAGAGCACCGACTCGTCGACCAGCCACTCCCGCTCGCGCTCGCCCTGAGGCTCGGGCGGCGGGGCCGCGGCCGCCGAAGGGCTGGCCGCGCCGAGGAACACCGCGCGGGTGCGCTCGACCACCGCCAGCTCGCCATCCTGCCGCACCTCGTGTTCGTGGGTGAGGAACACCATCGGCCCGCGCGAGCCCTCGCGCGGGGTCATGTCGCTGATGCGCGAGATCTTTTCCGCGGGCTGATCCAGGCGCAGCGGCCGGTGGAACTCGGTCTCGGCCCCGGCCCACATGATCTGGGGCAGGTCGATCGGCGGCAGCAGGGTGCGCGAACGCGGCGAGCCATCTTCGCCGAGCTGGGCGCTGGGCGTGCGGTCGAGGAAGTGCAGCCAGTGCCACAGCGGCGGCAGCTCGGCCTGCGGGCGCCGTTCGGCGGGCAGGTCGAGGGTGGCGGCCAGCAGCTGGGCAGGCACCGGGCTGAGGGTCTCGAGCGTGCGCTCGCGCCGCTCGAGCCAGGGCAGGTAGGGTTGGATGTCGGGTGCGCTCATGGTCGGGCTATGCTACCCGCTTGCCCTGCACGCCATGCGCTCCCTCACCCTGCTCGATTCGATTTCCGCGGTCGGCCCTGCCGAAGCCGGCCATGTCGTGGTCACCGGCTCGCATGGCGGCCTGGCCGCGGCGCGCTTCGTGCTGGCCCAGGCCAGCCCGCCGCACGCGGTGATCTTCAACGACGCGGGCGTGGGCAAGGACGCGGCCGGCATCGTCGGCCTGAGCCTGCTGCAGGAAATCGGCGTGATCGCCGCGGCCTGCTCGCATCAGAGCGCGCGCATCGGCGAGGCCGCCGAGACCCTGGACAGCGGCGTGCTCTCGCACCTGAACCCGCTGGCCCGGGCAGCCGGTCTGCGCGACGGCATGCCCGTGAGGGCGGCCGTGGCCGCGCTGGGCGCCACTCCCCTGGCCGGCGATGCGCCGGCCGACACCCCGCGGGCCGCGGCCCGCCC
>NZ_CEXFHW010000055.1:0-20667 GCF_982640115.1 Quisquiliibacterium sp.
CCGCCGCGGCCTTCGAGGATGCGTTCGCCCTGCGTCGCACCGAGAGCGGTCAGCGCAAGCGGCTGCTCGCCGAGACCATCGCGTGGCTGTATCCGATGTGCCTGTTCGCCAGCCGCGACCCCGCCCGGCTGGCGCTGGCGCGGCGCTTCTGCGCGGCCGAGGCCGGCACCCGCAAGGCCCAGGACGAGACCACCTGGGGCCGCTGGATGAAGGCCGCGGACATCCGCCTGGGCGATGAGCCGTCCGATCCCGGATTCGGTGAGCTGCACGCCTGGTTCGGCACCCGACCGCAGCTGTCGTGGGCCCAGCGCATCATGTTGCGGGCCTGGCTGCTCGGTTCGCAGCCGGCGGCCCCGGCGCTCCTGCCGCGGGGCGAAGCCCCGGGCGCGGTGGTGGGCCGCGATCCGGCCCTGGCCCGCGCCGCCGCCCGTGCCGCGCTCGGGCGTGCGCTGGAGCAGACCGGCCTTGCCTGGCTCGCGCAGCAGCTGCGCAGCGCCGAGCAGGTCCTCGAGGGCCGGCCGCCGGAGCAGCCCTTCTTTGCCGGCGGCGAAGGCGAGGCCTGGCGCGACGCGCTCGCGGCGATCGCCGCGCTCGGGGGCGCCGACGAGGCCGATGCCGCGGCGTCGGCGACCGCCTCGCGCCTGGTCTGGTCGATCCACCGTGATGGCAACGGCCGGGTGATCGGCATCGAGCCCCTGGAGCAGAAGCGCGGCGCCCGTGACTGGAACAAGCCGCGGCCGTTGTCGCTGTCACGCCTTGCGCGCAGCGCCGATCTGGCCGCCGACGATGCGCGGGTGGCCCGTGCAGTGCGCCAGTCGCGCGCTTACGGCGCGGCGCATGTGCTCGACATCCCGTCGGCCGCGGCCGCGCTCGCCGGCCATCCGCGGGTGGTGCTGGCCGAGGATCCGGAGCGCTTCGTGGCGCTCACCGAGGAGCCGCCGGATGTCCGGCTGGAGGCGGTCGACGGCCACTGGGAATTGCGCTTCGAGCCCGATCTGGTCCGCCTCTCGGGCCAGGCGCCGGGCTTCGAGTTCGACGCGCATGGGGCTGTGCGTGGTGGCGGTCTGCCGCTGGACGGCGCGGTGTTCGTGCTGCCCGATCAGCCCGGCCATGCGCGGCTGATCCGCATCACCGCCGCGCATCGCCGGGTGGCGGCGCTCGCCGCGGGCGGGCTGCGGGTGCCGCAGAGCGCTGCCCAGGAGTTGCAGTCGGCGCTGCCCGCACTGGCCACGCATTTTCGTCTGCGCGCCGATCAGGCCCATGGTGCGCAGGCCCACATCGCCAGCGGCAAGCTGCGCGCCGAGCTTGCGCCCGTGGGGCAGGGCATCCGGCTGCGGCTGGTGAGCGCGCCGCTCGGCCCGCGCGGGCCAAGGTTGGCGCCCGGCGCGGGCCGGATCGAGGTGGTGGCGCCGATCGACGGGCAGGTCTGCTCGGTCAGCCGCGATCTGGCGCGCGAGCGCGCCGTGCTGCGCGAACTGCTCGAGCGCTTCGACATGCTCGAACCGCCCGACGAGGCCGGTCGCATCCCGGAGTGGGAGGTGCCCGAGCCGGAGCTCGCGCTGACCCTGATCGAGGGGCTGCCCGAGCAGCCCGGCATCGAGGGCCTGGACTGGCCGGGCGGTCGGTCACTGCAGGTGGTCGGCGCGAGCGCCGGCAGCATGCGGGTGTCGGTGCGCCGCGATGGCCGCTGGTTTGCGATCGACGGCGAGTTGCGGGTCGATGAGTCTCGGGTGGTCGAACTCGCCCGCCTCATCGAATGGGCGGGCGAGCAGCGCAGCCGCTTCGTGCCCCTGGGTGAGGACCGCTGGCTGGCGCTCACCGATCGATTGCGCCAGCAGATCGACGATCTCGCCGCGGTGGTCGAGACCGCCCGGGGCGAGGCCGAGGCGTCAGGTGGCCGCGCGCCGGGCACGCGAGGGCGGCGCGGCGCGCCGGTGCTGCGCGCGCCGGAACAGGCAGCCGAGTGGATCGACGATGCGCTGGCCGACACCGAGCGCGATGACGCGGCGCTGCGCGAACGGGTCGACGCGCTGCGCTCGGCGGTGGAGGCGCCGGTGTTGCTGCCAGCCGCCCTGCAGGCCGAGCTGCGTCCGTACCAGCTGCAGGGGTTCGAGTGGGTGATGCAGCGCGCGCAGGCGGGCTTTGGCGCCTGTCTGGCCGACGACATGGGTCTGGGCAAGACCGTGCAGGCGCTGGCGGTGCTGCTCGCGCGAGCGGCCCAGGGGCCGGCCCTGGTGGTGGCGCCGACCTCGGTCTGCGGCAACTGGGTCGACGAGGCCAAGCGCTTTGCGCCCGGCCTGCGCACCCGGCTCTATGGCGCAGCCGACGCCCGTGAGGGGCTGCTGCGCGAGGCGCGGGCCGGTGATCTTGTGGTGGTGTCGTACACCCTGCTGCAGCAGTCGGCCGAAGCCTTCGGCGCACAGCGCTGGGCGACGCTGATCGCCGATGAAGCGCAGGCGATCAAGAACGCCAGCGCCAAGCGCAGCCAGGCCATCCGCGAGCTCGATGCCGGGTTTCGGCTGGCGCTCTCGGGAACCCCGATCGAAAATCGCCTGGGCGAGCTCTGGGCGATCATGAGCTTCGTGAACCCGGGGCTGCTCGGCAGCGCCCAGCGCTTTGCCGAGCGCTTCGTCATCCCGATCGAGCGCGACCGCGAGCTGCGCGCCCAGCGCACCCTGCGCCGCCTGATCGCGCCCTTCGTGCTGCGGCGCCTGAAGTCCGAGGTGCTGCGCGAGCTGCCGCCACGCATCGAGACCGTGCTGCAGGTCACCCCCGAACCCGATGAGGCCGCGCACTACGAGGCGCTGCGCCGCGAGGCCCTGGCCACCGCGCTGGGGGCCGGCAGCCGAGACCGCATCAATGTGCTCGCCCAGCTCACCCGGCTTCGGCGTGCCGCCTGCGATCCGCGTCTGGTCAATCCGGCGCTGGGCCTGGTCGGCGCGAAGTCGGTGGCCTTCATGGAGCTGGTTCGCGAACTGGTGGCCAACCGCCACAAGGCGCTGGTGTTCAGCCAGTTCACCGACTTCCTGGGGCTGCTGCGCGAGCCGGTGCAGGCCGAGGGCATCGCCCATCAGTACCTGGACGGATCGACGCCGCCCGCCGAGCGGACGCGACGCATCGCCGCCTTCCAGGCCGGCGAGGGCGACCTGTTCTTCATCAGCCTGAAGGCCGGTGGCTTCGGCCTGAACCTCACCGCGGCCGACTATGTGGTGATCGTGGACCCATGGTGGAACCCGGCCGCCGAAGACCAGGCCACCGGCCGGGCGCATCGGATCGGCCAGAACCGGCCGGTGACGGTGTACCGGCTGGTCAACCGCGGCAGCATCGAGGAGCGCATCGTGGCTCTGCACCACGACAAGCGCTCGCTGGCGCAAGGCATCCTCGAGGACATCGATGCCGCAGCCCTGCCCTCGGTGCAGGAGCTGGTCTCGCTGCTGCAGGACTGAGCGCTGCGGGCCGGGCCAGGCCGCTCACCGGCCCTGGAACACCGGCTCGCGCCGGGCGGCCATGGCCGCCACGCCCTCCTTGAAGTCCTCGGTGCGGCGCTGCCAGTCCTGCTCCTGGCTCTCGCGATTGACGGCGGCGGTGACCGCCTCGACCAGACCCTGGCGCAGCGTGGCCCGGGTGGAGACCACCGCCAGGGGCGCGGAAATCGCGATCTCGGTGGCGAGTTTCAGGGCAGCCGAGCGCAGTTCCTCGCGCGGCACGAGCATGTCGGCCAGACCCATCTGGAAGGCCTCCTCGCCGCCCACCCGACGCCCGGTATAGAACATCATGGCGGTCTTCTGCTGGCCGATCAGCCGCGGCAGCGTGGCGGTGAGCCCGAAGCCGGGGTGAAAGCCCAGACGGTTGAAGTTGGCCGAGAAGCGCGCCTCCGGGCTGGCCACCCGGAAGTCGGCCGATACCGCCAGCCCCAGGCCACCGCCCACGGCTGCGCCCTGCACGGCGGCCACCACCGGCTTGGTGCAGGCGAACATGCGGATCGCCTCGGTGTAGAGCGGGTTGAGCACGCCCGGGCGGCGGGTGGCGGCATCGTCGTCGCGCTTGGAGAAATCGGCGCCGGCGCAGAAGGCCGTGCCCTGCGCGCACAGCATGATCGCGCGGCAGTTGGCCTCCTTGTCGAGCGCCTCGTAGGCAATGGCCAGGCCCTCGATCAGACGCAGGTCGAAGAAGTTGTGCGGCGGGCGCCGGATCTCGACGATGGCCACGTGGCCCTCGAAGCTGACATCGATGTCGGGGATCAGGTCGGGAATGTGCATGGCGAAGGCTTTCCGGGTGTGAGGGGAGCGGGAGCCGCTTTGGATGCGGGCGACGGTTCAGGTGGGCAGGGTGCTCTGCGATTCAGGCGGACAGGGCGCGTTGGGTGAGGGCAGGCCAGAAGCCGGCGGCGCCGGCGGCGATGGCCGCCTGGCCCAGGCGTTCGGCCCACCAGGCATCGGCGCCGAACTCCTCGCGCCAGGCCCACAGGCGACGGGTGGCGAAGTGCAGTGAGTGCTCGTGGGTGAAGCCGATGGCGCCGTGCACCTGATGCGCGATGGCCGCGCCACGCGATGCGGCCTCGCCCACCCGCACCTTGGCCACCGCAGCGCTGAAGCGTGCGTGGTCCGCCTGCGGCGAGCCGGCCCAGGGCGCGTCGGCTGCCGCCACCCGCGCGGCCACCCGCGCCGCGGCGACATCGCCGGCGAGCATGGCGAGCTGCTGCTGGATGGCCTGGTTGCGGCCGATCGGCTTGCCGAACTGGACGCGGTCATTGGCGTACTGCACCGACTGCTCGAGCAGCCATTCCAGCGCGCCCACCATCATGATGGCGCGGGCCGTGGCGCCCAGCGTCCAGACCGGTGCCGCGAGCCCGGGCATCGGGTTGTCGGCGATGGCCGCCAGCGCGGCGTCCCGGAAGACGATCTGGTCGGCCGGCAGGCGGGCATGGTTCAGGCCGGGCTCGCAGCGCACTGCCTCGCCCTGACGCATCGCGAGCAGGGCAATTCGGCCATCGGCGAGCGAGGCCAGTGCATGGCCGCAGTGCCGCGCCCAGGCCACACGCCGGGCCTGACCGCCGAGGCGCGCCGCCGCACCCTCGCCGCCCAGCTGCAACTCGGCATCGTGGCCCTGCTCGATGAGCGCGATCGGGCCCTCGGGCACGGCGATGCCGGCCATCGACAGCAGCTGCCCGGCGATCAGGGTTTCGGCCAGGGGCAGCGGTACCTGCCAGTAGCCCAGCCCGCGCAGCACCGGGTAGGCGGCGCTCCAGGGCTGGCCCAGGCCGCCGGCGTCTTCGGTGGTGAGCACCAGGCCGAAGCCGTTGTCCATGGCGAGCTGCCACAGCGCCTGCGGGAATTCGCCCGCCTCAACGCGCTGGCGCAGGGCCTTGTCGGCGGTGTCGGCAAACAGCCGCGCCGCGCTCTGCTCGATCAGGTCGTCGCTCATCTCAGGTCCATGCCCTTGGCGATGATGCCGCGCAGGATCTCGCGGGTGCCGCCGCGCAGCGAGAAGGAGGGCACCGCAAGGGTGATGTAGGTCATGGCCTGGGCCAGCGGGGAACCGGGCTCGGCCAGGCCGCCGAACAGGTCATGCGCGATCTCGGGCATCTTCTGCTCGACCAGCGCACCCTGGTCCTTGACCGCCGCGGCCGCCAGCGCAGGATTCTCGCCACGCGCGAGCATGGCAGCCACGCCGAGCGACATCTCGCGCAGGGTGCCGTACTGGGCCACGACCCGGCCGAGCTCCACCGCATGGCGCGGGTTGGCCGGATCGGCGGCAGCGAGCATCTCGAGCAGGAGCTGGGTGCTGCTCAGGTAGCGCTCCGGTCCGGAGCGCTCGAAGGCGAGCTCGGTGCCCACATTGCGCCAGCCCTCGCCCTCCTTGCCCAGCAGGTTCTCGTGCGGCACCAGCACATCGTCGAAGGTGACCTCGTTGAAGTCATGCTCGCCGAGCTGGTTGACGATCGGGCGCACGGTGATGCCCGGGGTCTTCATGTCGATGAGGAACTGCGACATGCCGGCGTGGCGGTTCTCGCCGCGGTCGCTCGTGCGCAGCAGGGCGATCATGTAGTGGCAGCGGTGCGCGCCGGAGGTCCAGACCTTGCGGCCGTTGATCACCCAGCCATTGGCGGCCAGGGTGGCGCGGCTGCGAATCGAGGCGAGGTCGGAGCCGGAATCGGGCTCGCTCATGCCGATGCAGAAGAAGGCCTCGCCGCGCACGATCTGGGGCACGATGCGCGGCGCGAGCACATCGGGTGACAGGCGCATCAGCAGCGGCCCGCTCTGGCGGTCGGCGGTCCAGTGGGCTGCGACCGGCGCGCCGGCGGCGAGCAGTTCCTCGATGACCACATAGCGTTCCAGCGAGCTGCGCTCATGGCCGCCGAAGGCCTTGGGCCAGGTCATGCCGATCCAGCCGCGCTCGCCGAGCTTGCGGCTGAATTCGGCGCTGAATCCCTGCCAGTTGCGAACCCGCTTGCTCACCGGGTAGTCGGCGAGATGCCCGGCGATGAACTCGCGTACCTCAGTGCGCAGCGCTTCGCATGCCGGGGGGAGTTCCCCGGGGTTGATGTTCAGGACCTGCATGGCGCTCCTCGTGGGCTCTGGCGGGCCCGGATCCGCGGCAGGGCAGACCCCGCCAGGGGTTTCATGGGTGGCAACCGGGCCCGCGCTGATCGATCGGATCCCGGTCGATCGATTCTCGGCGTGCCCGCCTTGTTGGGCAACCGACCAGCGTGCTAGCGTCCCTCGGCCATCCGGCCTGGCGGTTCGGTTTACCCGGGCTTGCAGGCCGGTTTGCCCCGCGCTGCCCGCGGGGTTGATGCAAATGAAACAGGTCGTCCCTGTCGACGGCCAGGCACCGGAGACCGCGTTCCATGAGAAGACTGCTCGCCGCGCTGCTGCTGCTGCTGGCAACCCCGCTTGCCCTCGCGCAGACAGCGTTTCCGACCAAGACGATCCGGATCATCGTGCCCTTCAATGCCGGCAGCGGATCGGACTCCTATTCGCGCTTCTACGCCGAACTGCTCAACAAGATGTACGGCTGGTCGGTCACCGTCGAGAACCGGCCGGGCGGCAGCGGCGTGGTCGCCATCAACGCGGTCAAGGGCGCGCCGGCCGACGGACACACCTTGCTGCTGGCCAGCGTCTCGCCGATGGCAGTCAATCCCATCGTGCTGAAGAACCTGCCCTATGATCCCTTCAAGGACTTCCGGCCGGTGCATGGCCTGTCGGTGGGGCCGGCGGCCTTCGTCGTGCGCGGCGACTCGCCGTATCGCACGGTGAGTGATCTGGTCGCGGCGATGAAGAAGGCCGGTCGCCCGATGTCGGTGGGCAACTACTCGAAGGGCTACGAGCTGATCGGCGCCTGGCTGGGCACGGCCAGCGGCGTGCCGGTCACCCCGGTCACCTACAAGGGCGGCTCGCAGATGGTCACCGATGTGATCGGTGGCCAACTGGATGTCGCGGCCAATGATTTCTCCGGCGTGGCACCGCTCATCCGCGAGGGCAGGCTGCGCGCGCTGGCGATCACCGGCGACCGCCGGGATCCGATGTTCCCGGATGTGCCCACGATGAAGGAGAGTGGCTTCCCCGACTTCGAGACCTATGTCTGGGCATCGCTCTATGTGCGCGCCGAGACACCCGACGATGTCACCGCGAAGCTTGCCGGCGCGATTGGCAGGGCAATGGCCTCCGACGAAGGCAAGGCCTTCTCGGCGAAGAATCCCGGGCAGTCGCTGGCGCTGGCGATGAAGGAGCTCGGCGACTTCCAGATGCGCGAGTACACCCGCCTGAAGAAGGCCGCCGACGCTGCCGGCATCAAGCCGGAGTGAGGCGCGAGCGCCGGCTTGCGCACAGGGGCTGCTTGCCGGTGTAGTCCATGAACTAGGTCGACGGCGCAATGGTCGCGCTGTGCTGCCCGGCGGTTCAATGGCTCCCACGCATCGTGCGTGACAAGGAGCCCCACATGACCTTCCCCATCCCCCGCCGCGCGCCCGCCGGCCCCGCCCGCCGCCCTGCCGGTCAGGGCATGACCGAGTACGTGATCATCGTCGCCCTGGTGTCGGTGGCCGCCATCGGCATCTACACCCTGTTCGGCCAGACCCTGCGCAACCAGACCGCCGGGCTCGCGCTCGAGATGTCCGGCACCGATGCCACCTCGGCGGTGGCCCATGCCCAGAGCAGCGCCTTCACCGCGTACACCAACGCCAACGTCCGCAAGGGGCTCGACAACTACCACGCGTCCAACCGTCCCTGAACCTGGCGGCGCCTCGCCCTCCCCACGCACATCGCGGTGTTCGCCATGCCGGTTCGTCATTGCGTCTCGCGCCTGGCCTGCACCAGCCCGGTTGGCGGCGTGTCCGGCGTATGCCGCGTCCGGTCGGGCAGTCCGGGCTGTCGCCCGCCGCGCCGTCAGGCCGGGGTGGTGCTGGTGCTGTGCCTGGCGCTGCTCCTGCTCGGCGCGCTCGGTCTGCATCTGTCCTTCGCCGCCGGCCGGGCCTTCACCGAACGCGAGCGGCTCGATGCCGCCGCTGATGCCGCGGCCTACAGCGCCGCGTTGTGGCAGGCCCGGGTCCTGAACTACCAGGCGCTCGCCAACCGGGCCATCGTCGCGCACGAGGTGGCCATTGCCCAGGCCGTCACGCTGGCCTCCTGGGCACGCTACTTCGCCCGGTTCAGCCAGTCCGCCTCGGTGCTGGCCGCGCCCTGGCCGCCGGTGGCCGGTGCGCTCGCGGCGGTGCAGGATGCCGCCGGCGTCGTCGCCGAGATCACCGAGCAGGTCACGGGTGAGGAAGTGGCCATGCGCAGTGCCGACAGCCGCCTGCTCGCCGCCGGCCAGGAGTTCCTGCAGCTCTCGGTGGGCGGTTTTGCGGCCAGTGCGGTCGCCAACGAGATCGTGCGCTCGGCAGACCCGCGCTTCTTTGCCTTCACGCTGCCGCTGCCGGCATCGGTGGTGCCCACGCGGCGTCATGCCGGCGACGATCGGACACGCCTCTTCGAGGTGGTTCGGCGCTCGCTCGATGACTTCGTGCTCGGCCCGCGCGGGCTGGATCTGCCGCTGTACCTGCTGCCCAGTCCCTGCTTCGGCAGTCCCGGTGCCGGGTGGTCGGCCTGGTTCAGCATGCTGCGCAAGCGGGGTGGCACCACCATGGGGCCCGACCTGCAGCGCTGGGAGGCCGCCGACACCCTGTCGCTGCACACCCACCTGCCACAGCGAGGCTGGTTTGGCTGGTTCCAGGGCTGCCGTCAGGTGGAGGCGCTGCCGCTTGCCTGGGGTGCGGCCGAGGCCGCCTCGCCCCCGGCCGGCATGCTCGTGGGCGACCCGGGTCAGGTGCGCGAGAACCCGTCTGCCGCGGCGCTCGCCGAGCAGACCCTGGCCGCGAGTCCGATCGCCGGCATGTCGGCGTATCCCGGCATGCCGGTGGTGCGCGAGTTGGACCATGGCGCGCTGGCCGACACCCGTTTCCCGGTCGCCCGCCTCGCCGTGCTGGCCCGCGCGCCGGCCCCCGCCGGGCGCGGCGCGGGTCGGCTCGCGTTGCCGTCGGCCGAAACGGCCGGGCAGCTCTGGTCTCTGGCCTCGGCCGAGGTCTACTTTCGCCGACCGCCGGGCGAACCGACCCGGGTGGAATACGCAAGCCTGTTCAGTCCTTACTGGCAAGCGCGTCTTGTCGAACCCTCGGCGCTCGAGCGCGTGGTGGCGGCTGGCTATGCCCGCTGAACGCCGCCCAGCCCTTCGGTCTGCGCCTCGGCAGCGGGGGCAGGCGCTTGTCGAGTCCGCGGTGGCGCTGCTGGCCCTGGTGCCGCTCCTGCTGGCTATCGTCTGGCTGGGCAAGGTGGTGGCGCTGCGCCAGTCGGTCATCCAGGCAAGCCGGCTGGTGGCCTTCGAGTGCACCGCCCGCCTGCCGGTCTGCGATCACCCGTCGGGTCCGGCGGTGCTTTCGATGGAGGCCAGGCAGCGGGTGTTCGCGCCGACGGACACGCCCGTGCGCAGCCGCGTGGCCGATGCCGCCCGACTCGATCCATTCCTGAGCCGTGGCAGCGGGTTCGCCGGTGCGGCAGATGCCGATGCGGTGTCGGTGCGCATCGTTGCGCGTCCTTTCGATGCCGGCCTGAATGTCGCGCTCACGCGCCCGGCCACCGATCTGCCGCCTCTGGCCTGGCTGTCGGCAGTGGCCGGGCCGGCGCGCTTCGGTCATGAGATCACGGGTGGCCTTCGCGTAGCCACGGTGCAGGCCACGCTGCCGCTGGCGGGCGGTCCGTGGCGAGAGGCCGTGCGGGTGTCCATGGCCGCTGACACGGCCGTGCTGTCGGGCGCCTGGCAGGCGATCGGACCGCGGGGGGCGCATCCTGATCACCTCGAGGCCCGCGTCCGGGCGGGGGCGCAGCTGCACTCGGCCTACGCGATCGCATTGGGTCTGCGTCAGGCGCCGGTGCTCGGGCTGCTCGGTCTGATGGATGCCATCGGCCTGGAGCCCCGCGCTGGCAGTTTTCGGCAGGGATGGTTCGATGTCGATGTGGTGCCGTCCGACCGCGTGGGGGGCGCGCCATGAGCCGTGGGTACCATCGCTGGTGGGTGTCATTGCCGATGTCGCTTGCAGCATGCATCGCTCTCGCGCAGGGCACCCCGCCCGCGCTGCCCGCGCTCGCCGAACTCGCGCTGCCCGCGTCAATCCGGGTCGAGCGCGTGATGGATGATGCCCGCATCGACGGCCGCTCCGCCGCGGTCCTGAGGCTGCAGGCGCCATGGCCCTGTGCGCAGATGCTGGCGCTGGTGCGGTCGGCCTGGCGCGCGGCCTGGTCGGTCCCGCTCGTGCAGACACATGCCGAGGGCTGGCTGATGCTGTCGGCGGCCTTTCGCGACGGCCTCCTCAGCGCGCAGTGGCAGGCGGCGCCCGCCGGGGGGTGCCAGGGCTTCCTCACCCGCTGGCCGTTTGGCGCGCAGCGGCTCCCGGCCACGCAGGCCGCAGTGGCGCCGCCCTGGCCGGGCGCGCCGGCGCCGGTGCGCTGGCTGGGCCGTACCGAGTCCGGGGCGGGTGTACGTCGGCAGACCACCTGGCTTGCGCACGATGACCGGCCGCTGGATCAGGCCCTGCCCGACTGGCGGCAATGGCTCCTGCGGGCTGGCTGGCGCTTGCGCCCTGATTTCCGCCCCAATCCGGCCGATCCCGGCGCTGGCGTGCTGCTGGCCGGCGAGCGGTCCGGCCCTGCCGAGGTCGGCCTCCTGCTGCGGCCGCGGCGACACATCACCGAGCTCGTGCTCATCGTCCAGGGAGATTCCGCATGACCCGTCCCTTACCCGCGGCCGCTCGGCCGCACCTGTCTTCGCCTCGTCCGCGTCGCGGCTTCACCCGTCCGCGCGGGCAGGCCGCGATCGAGCACCTGGTTCTGCTGCTGCTGGTCGGCGTCAGTCTGGGCTTCGGCGCGGGTGGCCCGCTCGGTGCGCTCTGGCAGTCGCTGCTCACCCACCATGCGCGGCTCTCTGACGCCGTGTCGCGGCCATGAGCGCGCGCTGGCAACTCGCGGCCCGGTCGATCGCCGCTGATGCGCTGGGCTGGTCGCAGCGTCACCGGCAGTGGCTCCTGCTCGGCGGTGCCCTCGGGCTGGGCACGATCGCGGCGCTGGTGGCGCGCTCCTACATCGATGCCCAGGTGGCCCTGGAGCGCCAACGCCTGCAGCCCGCAGGCGAGAGCGTGCCGGTGGTGGTCGCGCGGCGAGACCTGCCTCGCGGTGAGACTGTCAGTCCGGCCACGATGGCCGTGCGTGAGATTCCGCGCGAGTACCTGGTCGGCGCTGTGGTGTCGCCCGAGCGCTTCGAGTCGCTCGCTGGCGCGCGACTGTCCGTGGCGATGCGCGCCGGCGAGCCATTGCTCCACACCGGCGTCGAAGGCGGCGAGACGGGCGGATTCGCGTCCCGGGTGCCCGCCGGCGTGCGGGCTTTCACGGTGGTGGTCGATGAGGTCAATTCCCTCTCGGGCATGCTCCAGCCGGGCGATCGCATCGACCTGCTGCTCAGTGCCCGGCCGCCGGCAGGCCCGGGCAGTGCCCAGCCGCCCGAGATCACCCGAGCCTTGCTCCAGGATGTCCGGGTGCTGGCCACCGGCCGGCAGGTAAGGCCCGGGGCCGACGAGCGTGGCACGGCCCGCAGCTTCGGTGCGATCACCGTCGAGGTCACGCCCGCGCAGGCCCAGCGCCTGGTGGTCGCGCAGCGCATCGGCCGTCTCACCGCCACCTTGCGCAATCCCGATGACCGCTCGCCGGTACCCGCCACCAGCGTGGATGTCTGGTCGGTGCTCGGTCTGCCCGCGCCCTTGCCGGCGGAGCGCACGGGTGTCGTGCCGCGCGGCGCGGAACTGATCGTCGGCGGGCAGGGCTCGCTCAAGACCCACCGATCGGCTGATCCGGCGCCGATCGGCGTTGCGATGCCGTCCATGCCGGCGTCGGCGGTGGCACTCCTGCCGGGCATCGTGCCTGACGCATCCAACCCCCTCATGCCGGGCGCTGTCGCGCCGGCCAGACAGCCATGATCCGCCTTCTTCGATGCCTGGGCTGGTGCTCGGCGCTTGCCTCCTGCGCGCCGGTGCCGGCCTTCGCCAGCGAACCCACCGCACTCACGCTCTATGTCGGGCAGGCCCAGGTTCTCGAGCAGCCCGGCGTGCGGCGCATCGTCATTGGCAACGGCAAGGTCGTGCAGGCCACTGCCCTCGATGAGCGTCAGGTGCTGGTCATTCCCGAGGCACCCGGCCAGAGCACCCTGCACCTGTGGGGCGCCTCCGGTCCCGAGAAGCCCTTCGTGATCACCGTGCTGCCGGCCGATGTGGCTCGCCTGGTCGGCGAGGTTCGTGCCCTGCTCGGCGAAGCGCCCAACCTGCGCATCAAGCCGCTCGGCGACAAGCTGCTGCTCGAGGGCGAGAGCCTGGGCGAGGAGCAGGTTGCACGACTGGCCGAGGTGGTCCGTCGCTACCCGCAGGTGGTCAACCTCACCAGCAAGCTCGGGGTCGAGCGGATGATCGCCATGGATGTGCGCATGGTGGAGATCCGCCGGGATTCGCTCGAGAACGTCGGCGTGCGCTGGAACCCGAATGCCGCCGGTCCCACCTTCGGCGTGCTCGGCGACCTCAAGCGCAACCCCGCGTTCACGCCCGGTGGCAGCGCTGCGAGCGTGGAGGGTCTGGACATCCGCCCTAGGGTGGCGCCCTTCGCCTCCATGCTGGGCATCGCGTCTTCCTTCGCGTCGGTGATCAACCTGCTGGTCCAGCGCGGCGAGGCCACCATCCTCGCCGAGCCCAGTCTGTCCTGCCGCAGCGGTGGCTCGGCGCGTTTCCTGGCCGGCGGCGAGCTGCCCATCCCCTATTCCACCGGCCTGGGCAACACCAGCGTCGTCTTCAAGGAGTACGGCGTGAAGTTCGATGTCAGCCCCACGGCGAGCGCCTCGGGCGTGATCGCCGCCCGCATCGCCACCGAGATCTCGGCGGTGAACTTCGATGTGCAGGTGAAGGACATTCCCGGCATCTCCAAGCGTCGCGCCGAGACCGAGGTCAATCTGCGCGAGAACGAGACCCTCGTGATCGCCGGTCTTCTCGCCGACGAGAGCACCCGCAGCATCGATCAGGTGCCAGCGCTGGGCGATCTGCCGGTCCTCGGCCGGCTGTTCCGTTCGCGCGCGTTCCGCGATCGTCAGACCGAGCTGGTGGTCTTCATCACCCCGCGCTTCGTCGGCGGTGTGGTCGAGCCCGCCGAGCGTGATGCCGCCGGTGATCTCGACGCGGCTCGCCGCAAGGCCGCCCAGGTCCGCGAGCGCACCGAGTGGACACGCGAGCGTTCGCGATTCGTGGAGTGAACCGATGCTGATGCTGATCATCGAGGCGGACGGGCTTTCTCCCAGGCGGGTGATGATCGATGCCTTGCCCTGCCGGATCGGTCGCCGGCGCGACAATGCGGTGGTGCTCGACAGCTGGCGGGTGGCAAGGGTGCACGCCGAGATCCATGCCATGGAACATGGTGTGCGGCTGGTCGATGCCGGCGCGCTTTCGGGCACCTGGGTCAATGGTGAGCGCATCGTGGAGTTCGGTCCGGTCGATCCGGCCGACGAGATCGTCATCGGTGGGTTTCGCCTGCGGGTGATTGCCGTTGCAGCGCAGGCACCTCTGGCTGTCGATCCGGGCATGGCGAGCCCCGAGCTGCCGTCCGAGCCGGCGGCAGCACCTTCATCTGCGACCCCTGCCGAGCCGCCCGCGCCCGAGACGGCGGCACCGGGTGATGACCCCGCTCGGGCCTGGCGGGTCCTGCTGCATCGGCGTCTGCTGCAGACCATCGATCTGCGCCGCAAGGATGTCCGCCGGCTTTCGGCCGGCCAGTTGCGGGCCGAGGCGAGGGCGCTGCTCGAGGAACTGCTCGCTGACGAGCCCGAGTTGCCACCGGCGCTGGACCGAGCCCGGCTGATCGACGACACCCTCGACGAGGTGGTCGGTCTGGGGCCGCTCGAGCGGCTCATGTCCGATCCGCTGGTGAGCGAGATCATGGTCAACAGCGCCGCCGAGATCTTCATCGAGCGTGCCGGCCGGCTTCAGCCCGCCCCCTGCAGCTTCAGCAGCGAGGCTGCCGTGCGCGCGGTCATCGAGCGCATCGTCACGCCGCTGGGCCGGCGCATCGACGAGAGCTCGCCCATGGTCGATGCCCGCCTGCCCGACGGCTCGCGGGTGAACGCGGTGATCCCGCCACTGGCGGTCAAGGGCTGCGCACTCACCATCCGGCGCTTCGGGCGTCAGGCAATGCGCCCCGAGGATCTGATTCGCCTGGGCTCGGCCGACGCCCGCATGCTGGGCTTTCTGCGGCAGTGCATCCGTTCCCGCCGCAACCTGGTCATCGCCGGCGGCACGGGTTCGGGCAAGACCACGCTGCTCAACCTGCTTGCCGGCTTCATCGATCGGGGCGAGCGTCTGGTCACGATCGAGGACGCCGCCGAGCTCTCGCTCGACCATCCCAACCTGGTGCGGCTGGAGGCGCGGCCGGCCAACGCCGAAGGCCGCGGCCAGGTGGCCATCCGTGACCTGGTACGCAACGCGCTGCGAATGCGGCCCGATCGCATCATCGTCGGCGAGTGCCGCGGCGGCGAGGCCCTCGACATGCTGCAGGCCATGAACACCGGACACGAGGGTTCGCTCACCACCGTACACGCCAACAGCGCCCGCGATGCCATCGCGCGGCTGGAGACCATGGTGCTGATGGCCGGCATGGACCTCCCGTTGCCCGCGGTGCGTGAGCAGATTGCCTCGGGCATCCAGATCGTCGTGCAGCAGGCGCGCGCGCCCGACGGCAGCCGGCGCATCGTCGAGATCAGCGAGATCACCGGCAGCGAAGGCTCGCGCCTGCTGATGCAGCCGATTTTTCGCCATCGGCAGGGCCGATTCGAGGACTGCGGGAACATGCCGCAGTTCTACGAGCGCATCGGTCTGCCGCCAGCGTCCTTCCACGCGCTCGCCGGGGGGTGGGCATGAGTGCAGCGCTGTCTTCGCCGTGGCTGCAGCCGGCAACCTGGCAGCCCACGCTCATGGCCGCGTGCATCGGCGTGGCCGCGGTCTGTGCCACTGTGCTGATCGGTCATCAGCTTGGTCAGGCCTGGCCGGCCTACCGCCGACGCTTCCTGCACGGGGTCAGTCGCCAGTTGCAAAGGGCCCATCTCTATGTCGATGCCAGCCGGTTGCTGGCGCTGAACATCGGGCTGGCTGGCGCCAGCACCGTGGCCGTTCTGATGGTCAGCGGCAGCCCGGTGCTGGCTGGTGTGTGTGCACTCGGCTGTGGCTTCCTGCCGCGGCTGGTGCTCTGGTGGTTGCGGCATCGCCGCTCGGCGGCCTTGCGCCAGCAGCTGCCCGACATCGTCATGCTCCTGGCCGGCGGACTGCGCGCAGGCATGAGCCTGAACCAGTCACTCAGCCAGGCCGCAGCCGAAGTCCCCGCGCCCTTCCGGCAGGAGCTCGAACTCATGCTGCGCGAGCAGCGACTCGGCGCAAGCTTCGAGGCCGCGCTTTCGGGTCTGGAGCGCCGAGTGCCGCTGGAAGAGACGCTGCTGCTGTGCGCGGCCCTGCGCATCAGCCGTCACACCGGCGGACACCTTGCTCAGACGCTTGAATCGCTGGCCGATGCGCTGCGGCGCAAGATCGCCCTCGAGGGCAAGATCCGGTCGCTCACCGCCCAGGGCCGGCTGCAGGGCTGGGCCATGGGCCTGCTGCCGGTGGTGTGTGCACTGGCGCTTGCCATGATCGAACCCGAGGCCATGGCCATGCTGGTCACCACGCCCCTGGGCTGGGCCACCTGCATGGTGCTGCTCCTGATGCAGGCCTTGGGCCTGCATGGGCTGCGGCGCATCGTGAGCATCGATCCATGAGCGGGCCCGCCTTCGTCGTCAACACGGCGGTCGCTGCCGGGCCGACGGTGGGTGCCACGCCCGATCCGGCGCTGATCCTGGCCGTGCTGTGCCTGGCCGGTGCTGTCGCGCTCGGTCTGGCGTGGCTGACCGCCTTCCTGTCGGCTCGACCCATCGTCAACCATCTGGTCGACGGTCCGCGACCGAGGCTCCCGCTCTTCTGGCGCTGGGGTGCCCCGCTCATCGATCCGCTGGCTGCGCACCTGGCACCCTGGCTGTCGGCGGCCACGCGCTTTGCTCTCGTCGAGCAGTTGCGCCGCGCTGGCCTCGATGTGGTGCTTGGCCCGGAACGCTTTCTGGCCGGGCGGCTGCTTGCGGCCGGACTGGGTGGTGGCTTCGCGGCGGTGCTCGGCCAACCTTTTGGTGGTCCCTCGGTGCTGCTGGTGGTCGCGTCTGTTGGGGTCGCGGGCTTCCTGCCACGCACCTGGCTGGCCGATCTGGTCCGCCGACGCGAGCGCGCCGTGCTGCGCGAACTGCCCTTCTATCTCGATGTGATCACGCTGGCCGTCGAGGCGGGACTGAACCTCTCCGCGGCGCTTGCGCAGGCTGCCGACAAGGGGCCTCCCGGCGCGCTTCGCGACGAATTCGAGCGGGTGCTGCGCGATGTCCGCGCCGGTCGGCCCAGAGCCGACGCGTTGCGGGCCATGGCCGAGCGCTTGGCCCAACCGGCGGTTGGCAGTCTGGTCTCGTGCCTGATCGTCGCCGAGCAGCAGGGCGGGGCGCTTGGTCCGGTGCTTCGCGCCCAGGCCGAACAGCGCCGCACCGAACGCTTTCAGCGCGCCGAGCGGCTGGCCATGGAGGCCCCGGTGAAGATGCTCGCACCGCTGCTGCTGTTCATCTTTCCCTGCACCTTCGCGGTCCTGCTCTTTCCGGTGGCCGCGCGCATGCTCATGGAGGGCTGGCTGAAATGAACCTTGTTCCTGCACACGATTTCAGGGCTCGGCTGCGTGGCTGGCTGGGCCGGTCCAGACCCGTGCCCGGCGAGGCGCTCTGGCTGCATCCCTGCCGGGCGGTACACACCATCGGCATGCGCTTTCCCATTGATCTGCTCTTTCTCGACGCGCGCGGACGCGTGTTGCGCGTGGTTCATGGGCTGCCGCCAGGGCGCGTTCGCTGCCACTGGGCGGCGCGTTCGGTGGTCGAGTTGCCGGCAGGCGAGGCCGCGTCACGCCTGCTGGGTCCAGGCAGCCAGCTCGCGCTGCCGCATCAGCTGGATGCGGGCCGATCGACCCTCCGCGTCGGTTTCGCCAGCGGTCTGCTCGGGTTGCTCCTTGCGGGCGTCTCGCCAGTCGAGGCCGCAGCGCCCATCGAGCATGAGGACCCGGTCGACATCGTCTTCGAGACCGAATGGACCCCCGACCTGCGGCGCCTGGTGGAAGACCCGCTCGTGAGCGTGATGCCGGCGTGGCTCCTGGCGGCGGCACCGCCGCGGCTTCCCGCGCCCGGACCCGCCGGCGCGCCGGCCGCTGCGGCAGCACCCCTCGCCCCGGCCGCAACGGCTGCGTCGGTCGCGTCAGCAGCGTCGGTCGGGTCAGCAGCGTCAGCAGCGTCGACCGAGCTTGCGCCGCTCGCGCTCGTCAGGCCTCTTGCGCCACAGACCCTCGCTCGTCTGTTCGACGAGGCCGAGAGCCTCTACCTGGCCCGGCAGGGCGCCCGCGCGCTGGAGGCCTTGCGCCAGCTCACCGAGCTCGAGCCCACGCACCGGGGCGCATGGTTGCGGATCGGAAACCTTCATCACCAGCGAAACCAGCTCGAGGCGGCGGCGCTTGCCTACCGCCGGGCCGCCGCGCCACCGGCAGATGGCATTCCCGAGGCAGAGAGCGTCAGTGATGCCTCGGTGCGCGCGCGTGCGCTGGCCAATCTCGCGGCGGTTGCCCTGGAGCAGGCCCGTGACGCGCTCGCTGACCTGCAGCAGGTCCGGGTACCGGCCGCCTCGGCCACCGCGGCGCTGCGCGAGCAGCTCGTTGCCGATCTTCGCCAGGTCGAGGCGGCAGCCCGTGCTTCGGGGCCGACCGCCGCCCGCGGGGTGGTGGAGGTCCTGCGCGGAGGCGCCGGTGGGCCCGGGAATGCGCGCTGATCGTCTGAACGCGACCGGCAGGCGCGTTCTGGGTGCGGCCGCGCTCGAGACCCTGCTCGCGGTCCCGATCGTGCTGCTGGCCGGCCTGTTCGCCCTGCAGTTCGCGCTGGTGCTCAATGCCCGCCAGGCGGTGGTGCATGCCGCCGTGGAGGGTGCCCGCACCGGTGCCGTCGGTCATGCCGATCCGCGCGCCATCGAACGCGGCTTCGCACGCGGCATCACCCCCTGGCTGATCGGCTCGCAGGGTGCCCTCGACCATGAGCAGGCGGTGTGGCGCGCCTGGCTCCATCTGCAGGAGGGTCTGCTCGGTGGCTGGGTGCGCTGGCGTCAGCTGTCTCCCACCGAGGCCTCGTTTCACGACTGGGCGGTGCCGGTGCTCGATGAGGCCGGCCTGCCGGTTCCCGGCAGCCGGGAGATTCCCACGGATCATCTCGACGCGCGTCGCTGGCTGGCAGGTGGCGGCGCCGAGGCTGGTCTGCTGCCCGGTGAGGGGCCGGTCGGGCCGACCTCGGGGCAGACCCTGTCCGACGCCAACCTGCTCAAGCTGGAGTTCACCTACGGGGTGGCACTGGTCGTGCCGCTGGTGGGGAGGCTGGCTGCGTGGGCGATGGCCCGCATCGAAGGCTGCCCCGGCGGTGGCGCAGTGGCCTTGCCGGGGAGCGATTCCGGACATGCCGGTGCGCCGCGTCTGGGCGCCCTCTCGCTGGGCGCCCCGCCGCCCATGCTCGCCCCTCGGGGCCGGCACTGCGCGTTCTACAACGCGGTGGACCCGGCCGGCCGAGCTCGACCGCGCTGGCCGGTGCGGGTGTCGGCCGTGATGCGCATGCAGCAGGCGGCCCGCCATGCCGGCGCGGGCTGAGGCCTTGAGCGTGTCAGTCGAACAGATTGGCCAGGCGCTGCTTGATCTGGTCGGCGATGTAGAGCGCGAGCGCCTGGATCGTGGAGGTGGGGTTCACCCCACCCGAGGTCACGAAGATGCTCCCGTCGACGATGAACAGGTTCTTCACATCGTGACTGCGTCCCCACTCGTTGACCACCGAGCGGCTCGGATCGGTACCCATGCGGGCGGTGCCGAGCAGGTGCCAGCCGGCCATGGCCAGCGGCGCTTCGGTCACGATCTTGTGCGCGCCGGCCGCGCGCATGGCCTCGGTGCCGCGCGCCATGGCGTGGTCGAGCATGCGGCGGCTGTTCTCGCTCAGCGTGTAGCTGATCCGTGGCGCCGGAATGCCGTGGCCGTCGGTGAGCACCGGATCGAGCGTGACGGTGTTGTGCTCCTCGGGCAGGTCTTCGCAGATGCCCATCATGCTGGCGCTGTTGCCGAAGTGCTCCCGGAAGGCGCGGTGGTGGTCCGCGCCCCAGGGCACCAGACCATTGGCCATCCCGGTCACCCCGGCCATCACCGGCGCCTGTCCGCGGTTGAACTGGAAGGTGTAGCCGCGCGCGAAGCCTCGGCTGCGATCAGTCTCGTAGAACTCCTGGCTCCAGATCGAGATGCCCGGGCCGTGGAAGCCGTCGAGCGGTTCATCGAAATAGCCGCGGATCAGCGCATAGGGATGGAACATCAGGTTGCGCCCGACCAGGCCGCTGCGGTTGGCCAGACCATCGGGGAACTGCCCCGACTTCGAGTTGAGCAGGATGCGTGGCGTGCCCACGCCGTTGCAGGCCATGATCACGATCTCGGCCGGCTGGAAGTGCTCCACGCCGTCAGCGTCGTAGTAGATGGCCCCGTTGGCCATGCCCTGCGCGTTGACAGTGATCTCGCGCACGCGTGCCCGGGTGCGCAGCATCACCCGGTTGCGCAGCGCCTCGGGCCAGTAGGTGATGTCGGTGCTGGCCTTGGCGCCCTGGGCGCAGCCGCCGATGCAGTGGCCCAGATTGATGCACGGCGCGCGGCCTTCGTACTCGCGCGTGGCCATGGCGGTGTCGGCCGGCCACCAGTGCCAGCCCAGACGGTTCATGCCCCGGCCCATGCGGGTGGCCGTCTTGCCCAGCGGAATTGGCGGCATCACCGCTTCCTTGGTCGGGTAGGCCGGGTCTCCGGCCAGACCCGAGATACCCATCATGCGATCGTTGAGCGCGAAGAAGGGCGCCAGGCGGTCATAGTCCACCGGCCAGTCCTCGGCCACGCCATCAAGGCTGCGCACCCGGAAGTCCGACGGGTGCAGACGCGGGAAGTGCCCGGCATACAGGATGGT
>NZ_CEXFHW010000056.1:0-20471 GCF_982640115.1 Quisquiliibacterium sp.
CGTTATCCGATGCTCGGGATCATTGTCCGCGATCGCATTGATTATTGTCAGGCCCGTCCTTTCAGAGCGAGGCCGCCGATGCACGACCGGAACACCGGAATCCATCCATTGGAGACGGGCCTCGATGAAGCCACCGTGGCGCGCTGGAAGGCCGGGGTGCAGGCCGAACGCGAGCGCGATCGACCGCCCGCGGGCTTCCCCGCACTGCCACCCATCCCGGGCGGGCGCTACCGTGATCCGGCTTTCTTCGACCTGGAAAGGCAGGCGCTTTGGCGCGAAGGCTGGATCCACGCCGCGCACACCGACCAGTTGCCGGCCGCGGGCAGCTGGCTGGTCACCCGTCGGACCGGCTCGCCGGTGCTGCTCATCCGCGGCGCCGACGACCGGATCCGGGCCTTCTACAACACCTGCCGGCATCGTGGCGCGCCGGTGGCCCGCACCGACAGCGGCAGCGGCGCGCAGTCATTCACCTGCGGCTACCACGGCTGGACCTACCGGCTGGACGGGAGTCTGGCGTCGGTGACCGATCCGCGCGACTTCAAGGACCTCGACCCCTCCTGCCTGGGACTGGTGCCGGTGCGCTGCGAGCGCCTGGGCAGCCTGATCTTCATCTGCGAAAGTCCGCTCGCCCCGCCACTCGATGAGTTCCTCGCCCCGGCGGCGCGCTTTCTTCGGCATCTGCCGCTCGATCACCTGCGGCTGGTGCACTCCCGCAGCATCGAGGTTGGCGGTAACCACAAGGTGGTGCTCGAGAACTTTCTCGAGGCCTACCATTTCCGCCTGCTGCACCTGAAGACCACGCACCGGATCTTCGACCATCTGGGCACCAGTGTGCACCTCTGGCAACAGGGTCACTCGATGATGCTCTCGCCGCACCGGCGTGACGACTGGGTTGATCCCGGCACCATCGGCATGCCCGAGATGGCTGGTGTCACCGAGATCGACCGCCGTTTCAATGCCAGCTACAACCTGTTTCCCAACCTGATCCTGCCCATCTCGGCCACCGGCGCGCCTTGCGTGGTGATCACGCCGCTGTCCATCGACCGATCCCGGCTCGAGGTGCTCTGGTACGCTCCGCTTCCCGACGACGGGTCGCGCCATCCGCTCTGGGAGGCGCGTATCGCCAATTTCGATCGCATCGTCGACGAGGATGTCTCGTTCGTGGCGCCCATCCAGGCCAGCCTGGACACGGCGGGCTTCCGGGGCGTGCCGCTCAACTACCAGGAACGCCGCATCTACCACTGGCACGAGGCGCTCGACAGGCGGATCGGCGCTCACCGCCTGCCACCTGCCCTTCAGGTGCAGCCCATGCTCGGCGACTGGGTGACACCATGAGTGCCGGCC
The DNA here is from genome assembly GCF_982640115.1 of Quisquiliibacterium sp. Lineage (NCBI taxonomy): Bacteria > Pseudomonadati > Pseudomonadota > Betaproteobacteria > Burkholderiales > Burkholderiaceae > Quisquiliibacterium > Quisquiliibacterium sp. The sequence continues at coordinate 1,345 of NZ_CEXFHW010000056.1, forward strand.
GTGTTCACGCGACGGTCGACGCCGCCCCGCCCGAAGCCATCGCGCGGGCTGGCAGCCTGACCGTGGGCGAGCTGCTCGCCGAGCAGGCCCTGCGTACACCCGGAAGCCGGGCCGTCGATGACGGGCATCGCTCGCTGAACTACCGGGAGCTCGATCAGCGCGTGAATCGCCTGGCCAATGCACTCGCCGCGCTCGGCGTACGCCGCGGCGATCGCGTGGGCATCCTCGCGGAAAACCGGATCGAGTACCTGGAGGCAACCTTCGCTGCGGCGCGGCTGGGCGCCATCCTGTGCGCGCTGAACTGGCGTCTCGCCCGCGAGGAACTCGCGCACTGCGTGGGGCTGGTCTCGCCGCTGGTGGTGCTGGTGTCACCCCGGTTCGAGTCCACGCTGGCGGCAATCGGCCCGATCGCCGCGCGGGTGGTGAGCCTGGGCGAAAATTACGAGTCGCGCCTCGCCGCGGCCACCGCCGACGAACCGCCGCCGGTGGCGCAACCCGAGGATGGCCTGCTCATCCTGTACACCAGTGGCACCACCGGGTTGCCCAAGGGCGCGCTGATCAGTCACCGGGCCGAGCTCGCGCGCATGGCGCTGAGCCGGATCGAGGGCGGCCTGCAGCCCGGCGACGGATTCGTGGCCTGGGCGCCGATGTTCCACATGGTGTCGCTCGAGCATGCGATCCATGTGCTTGGCTGCGGCGGGACGGTGTTCGTGGTCGACGGTGCCGACATACCCCGACTGGTCGCGCTGATTGCCACCGAGCCGCAATGGTGGCTGGTGCTCATCCCGGGCATGATCGAGCCGCTGGTCGCCGCCCTGGAGGCCGGGGCGGTGACGCCACGGGGCATTCGCGTGGTGGGCGCGCTCGCCGCTCTGGTGCCCGGCGAGCTGCTCGCGCGCACCTCGGCCCTGCTGCGCGCGCCGTGGTGGAACACCTTCGGCTCGACCGAAACCGGCATGCTGCCGGCCGCCGGCACGCGCTTTGCCCCGGGCGAGCTGCCGCCCGACCTTGGCAAGGCACCCAGCGCACTGTGCCGCTGGCAACTGGTCGATGAGCAGGATCGTCCCGTGCCGCCCGGCGTACCCGGCGAGATGGTGGTGCGTGGCCCCACCGTGTTCAGCGGCTACTGGCAGGCCTCCGAGGTGAACGCCCGCGAGTTCCGCGGTGGCTGGTTCCACATGGGCGACCTGTTCGTGGCCGGACCCGACGGCCGGGTGAACTTCGTGGATCGTTCCCGCTACATGATCAAGTCCGGTGGCGAGAACATCTACCCGATGGAGATCGAGCGCGTGCTGATGACCGATCCGCGCGTGCTGGAGGCGGTGGTGGTCCGCTGCCGCGACAAGCGCTGGGGCGAGGTACCGGTCGCCTTCGTGGCATGCCGGCTGGGCGATGTCAGCGCCGAGTCGCTGCTGCAACACTGCCGCGCGGGGCTGTCCTCCTACAAGCTGCCGCGTGAGATCCGCTTCGTGGCCTCGGCCGAGGACTTTCCGCGCAGCACCAGCGGGAAGATCCAGCGAAGCCGGGTGGAGCAATGGCTCGATGACGACCGCGCCTGAGGCGATGATCCGCCGGCGCCTCCCCGGACGCCGGGCGGCTCACCACCGACCCGGCCCGAGATGACGCCCTTCCCGCCCCAGGAGCAGCGCCGGGTGGTGAGCGGGCTGCAGGTGGGCATCTTCGTGGCCGCGCTCGATTCCACCCTGGTGTCGGTGGCGCTGCTCTCGATCGCCCGCGATCTCGGCGGCACCGGCCTGATCGCATGGGTGATCGCCGGATACACCGTGGCCGCCACCGTGGCCACGCCGGTATACGGCAGCCTGTCCGACCTGTACGGCCGCCAGCGCATGATGACGGTGGCGATCCTGATCTATCTGCTCGCCTGCGTGGGCTGCGTGTTCGCGCAGTCGATGGGCCAGCTGCTCGTGCTGCGCGTGCTGCAGGGTCTGGGTGGTGGCGGCCTGATCGTGCTGGCCCAGTCGACCATCGGCGATGTGGTGCCGCCCACCGAGCGCGGGCGCTATCAGGCCTGGCTGTCGGGCACCTACGCGCTGGCCGCGCTGGTCGGGCCGGTGACCAGCGGCTATCTCACCGCCTGGTTCGGCTGGCGCTCCGTCTTTCTGGTGAGTCTGCCGCTGGCGCTGATGGCCCTGGTGCTCACGCGACGGATCCTGGCCAGCCTGCCGCGCCCGGCGCAGGCCCGTGCGATCGACTACCCCAGCATCGGGCTGCTCGCCGCCGGGCTGAGCGCCTTGATGATTGCCCTCACCCGGATCGGCCAGGGCGCACGACTGCACGACCCCGTTGGCGCCGGCCTTTTCGTGCTGGCCGCCATGCTGCTGGGCGCTTTCTGGCGACGGCAGTTCCGCACCAGCGCGCCGGTGATGGCGCCCGACCTGCTCACGAACCCGCGCGTGCTCTGGGCAAGCCTGTCTTCCTCACTGGTGTTCTTCTCGATGATCGGAGGGGCGGTGATGCTGCCGCTGGCACTGCAGACCGTGTCGGGCGACACCCCCGATCAGGTGGCGCTCAAGATGCTCATGCATGCGCTGGCCGTGCCCTGCGGCGCCTTCTTCAGCGGCCGGATGATGCCGCGGACCATGCGCTTTCGCCGGAACATGGTCTTCGGCGCGCTGCTGGCGGCCGCCGCAGCCGCGAGCCTGGCCTTGCTGCGATTCCAGTCGCCCTGGCCGGTTGGCGTCTCGATGCTGCTGATGGGGCTGGGCATCGGCATCTCGTTGCCCCCCGGCATCGTGGCGGTGCAGGTTGCCGTCGCCCCCACCCGAACCGGCGCCGCCACGGCCTTCCTGGGGCTGGCCCGCTCCCTGGGCAGCGCGCTCGGTCTGGCCTGCCTCACCTCGGTGCTGTTCGCCGCGCTGGGCCGCAGCGCGGATGGTTCGGCCGGCACCCTGGTGGCGCAAGCCGGTCAAGCCCAGCCGGCGCTTGCGGGCGGCTTCGCGCTGGTGTTTGCCTGCACCAGCGCTGCACTCTTGCTCTCGGCCGCGGCGGCCATGCGACTGCCACAGCGCCAGTCCCCGGCGGCCTGACCGCGGCAGGGCATCACGCGGCGATGTCTCGACTTTTCAGGGTTTGCCGCACGATGCCAACGCTGAGCCTGCCGGCAGGCCTAGAATCCTGCCCAGGTTGGACGCGGGGAGCACGCCTGCGGCGCCAACCAACCCACAGAACAGGAGCATTCGCACATGGGAAGCACCGTCACCTTCACCCGCCCCGACGGCCAGTCGGTCCAGGGCTATCTCGCCGAAGCGCCGGGGGCTGTCGCCTCGGTGGTGGTGATCCAGGAATGGTGGGGCCTGAACGACCAGATCCGCGGCGTGGCCGAGCGCTTCGCGCAGGCCGGTTACACCGCGCTGGTGCCCGATCTCTACCGCGGCCGAGCCACGGTCGAGGCCGAGGAGGCCCATCACCTGATGTCCAGCCTCAACTTCGGTGACGCGGCTTCCCAGGATGTGCGGGGCGCCGCGCAGTTCCTGAAGGCGCGCGGCGGCAAGGTCGGCGTCACCGGCTACTGCATGGGCGGCGCGCTCACGGTGCTGTCGTCGATGATGGTCCCGGAAATGGATGCCGGGGTGGTCTGGTACGGCCTGCCGCCCCTGGAATTCGTCGATGCGGCGAAGATCCGCGTACCGCTGCTCGCCCACTGGGCCACCCAGGACGCCGCCTTCGCGATCGACACCGTGGACCAGCTCGAGGCCCGTCTGACCGCCGCTGGCGCCAACTACACCGGCCACCGCTACCTCGCCCAGCACGCCTTCGCGAACGAGACCGCGGTCGGTCCGGGCCGGCTGCCGATCACCCAGTACGACCCGATGTGGGCGCAGATCGCATGGGATCGCACCTTCCGCTTCTTCGGCAAGACGCTGGGTTGATCGGGGCCGACCCCAGGCGGGCAGGCTGGCGCCCGGCCGGATCGATGAGCCGATGAGCGCCTCCGGTCAGGCATCTGGCGTCGATGCGCTCGGCGTGACGGCGGGCCTCGGCGGCGGCTCGGAGGTCTCGCCGGCGGCCGGTCTGGGCCGACGCCTGCTGCTCACCCTGCTGGCCGTGTTCTCGCTGGCCTGCCTGTTCGGTTATCTCGCGGTCCGGCACGCGGTCAACACCACGGTCGAGAGCCAGGCGCTGGCGATTGCCGAGGTGGTGGCCAGCCAGGCCACCACCGCGCGCTCGGTCTATGCCATGGAGATTGCGGCCAAGCTCGCACGCGAGGGGCTCGGTCCGCATGTCGAATCCGAAGGCAAGCCGGGCTTCGTGCCGATCCCGGCGCAGTTCCTGAAGCTGGTCGGCAAGGCCTCCTCCGAGAACGCGCACCGGCTCTACCAGTACAAGCCGGTCAGCCGCTGGAACCTCGAACCCTCGCAGGGCCTGGACGACGAGTTCCTGCGCTGGGCCTGGCCGCAGCTCGAGGCCCAGGACCAGCCGAACCCCGCCGGGCCGATCCCCTGGAAGGCCGTCTCCCGCATCGAGACCCGCGAGGGGCGTCGCGTGCTGCGCTATCTGTCGGCAGATCCGGCGTCGCAGCCGGCCTGCGCGAGCTGCCACAACGCCTACGAGACCCGACCCGAAATCATCGCCCGGCGGGTGGCCTCGGGCGTCGCACCGGGCAAGCACTGGGAGCCTCATCAGCTGATGGGCGCGCTCTCGGTGACCATCCCGCTGGACAAGGCCGAACTGCTGGCGGGTGACCAGATCAACCAGACCACGCTGCTGATCGCATCCATCCTGATCGCCAGCTTCGCGGCCCTGAGCGCATTCGCGTGGCGTCTGAGCACCCAGGACCGCGAGCTGCGCGACGCCGCACTGCGCCTGCGCCGCTCCTCGCTCGAGAACCAGGCCGCGCAGGCCCTGCTCGAGGCCCAGCGCGGCGTGGAGCGCGCCTTCACCGAGCTCTCCTCCTACATGCAGGCCATCGACCAGCACGCGATCGTGTCGGTCGGTGATCGCACCGGGCGCATCATCGATGTCAACGATCAGCTGGTACGGATCAGCGGCTACAGCCGCGAGGAGCTGATCGGGCGCAATCACCGCATCCTGAGCTCCGGCGTCCATCCTCGGGAGTTCTTCACCCGGATGTGGCAGTCGCTCACCCGCGGCGAAGTCTGGCGCGGCGTGATCTGCAACCGCAGCAAGAGCGGCGCGCTCTACTGGGTCGATGCCGCGATCGTGCCCATGAGGAACGCCGAGGGCGAGGTCGAGCGCTACATCTCGATCCGGATCGACATCACCGAGCGCAAGCAGTTCGAGCAGGAGATGCTGCGCCTGGCCACCCATGACAGCCTCACCGGCCTGGTCAACCGGGCCTTGCTGCGCGACCGCATCCATCAGGCGCTCGAAAGCGCGCACCGCAACCGGCATCGCGCCGCGGTGCTGTTCATCGATCTCGACCAGTTCAAGGCGGTGAACGACTCGCTCGGCCACACCACCGGTGACCGGCTGCTGGTCGAGGTCGGAAACCGGCTGGCCTCGAGCGTGCGCGCCGAAGACACGGTGGCGCGCCAGGGGGGCGATGAGTTCATCGTCTTCATCCCCAAGCTCGACAGCCCGCAGGCTGCGGGCCTGGTCGCGCAGTCATTGCACGCGATGCTCTCGCAGCCGTTCTCGATCGACGGCCAGGAGGTCTTCGTCGGCTCGAGCATCGGCATTGCGCTCTATCCCGATGACGGCGGCGATGTCGACACCCTGCTGCGGCACAGCGACACCGCCATGTATCAGGTGAAGGAGTCAGGCCGCAATCACTGGATGTACTTCACCGCCCGGATGAATGACGAGGCGGTCGAGCGCTACGCGCTCACCAACGAGCTGCGTCGTGCCGCCGAGCGCGGCGAACTGGTGCTGCACTTCCAGCCGATCTTCGAGATGGGCTCGATGACCCTCGACTCACTGGAAGTGCTGCTGCGCTGGCAGCACCCCACCCGCGGCCTGGTGCCTCCGGCGCAGTTCATCGGCCTGGCCGAGGCCTCGGGCCTGATCGTGCCGATCGGCGAGTGGGTGCTTCGCGCGGCCTGCCAGCAGATCGACGCCTGGCGGCGCGAGGGCCTGCAGCCGCCGCGCCTGGCCCTGAACCTGTCGAGCATCCAGGTGCGGTTGCCCGGCTTCGGGCAGCGGGTGGCCGAGATGCTCGATGAATACCGCGTCGCACCGTCGAGCATCGCTTTCGAGATCACCGAAGGCACCCTGATGAGCAAGACCGACGAGGTGCTGGCCACCCTTCGCCAGCTGAGCGAGCTCGGCATGCGGCTGGCCATCGACGACTTCGGCACCGGCTTCTCGAGCCTGAACTATCTCAAGACGCTGCCGATCGACACCCTCAAGATCGATCGATCCTTCGTGACCGACATCAGCGACGACCCCGACGACGCCGCGATCGTGATCGCGGTGCTCTCGATGGCACGGGGGCTGCAGCTCGAGGTCATCGCCGAGGGCGTGGAGACCGAACGCCAGCTCGAATTCCTGCGCGCGCACGGCTGCCGCCTGTTCCAGGGCTTCCTGTCGGGCTCGCCGATGCCGCCGGAAGCGATCGCTCGGCTGCTCAGGCCGGCCTGAGCCGGCCGCTCAATCGTTGGCAGGCAGGCGCCAGGCCGGCGGGCGCTTCTCGATGAACGCCCGGATGCCCTCGCGGGCCTCGGCGGTGACGGCCAGGCTGGTGAAGTTCTCGACGGCGGCAGCCACGCCGCGCCGGTAGTCGGCATCGCACTCGCGAAGGAAGGCCGCGCGGCCGCGCCGCATCACACCCGGCGCCTTGCCGGCCAGTTCGCGGGCCAGGGCTCGCCCGGTGGCCAGTCCCTCGCCAGAATCGCAGACCCGGCTGATCAGGCCGAGGCTGGCGGCTTCGGTCACATCGAAACTGCGGCCGGTGAAGAGCAGGTCGAAGGCGCGATGCCGGCCCACCACACGATGCAGGTGCGCAAAATGAATGGCCGGGATCAGACCGACATCGATCTCCGGATACCCGAAACTCGCGCCGCGTTCGGCCACGAGCAGATCACAGGAGATGGCCAGCGTCATGCCGGCCCCCCGGGCGGCGCCGCCAATGACCGCGATCGAGGGCTTGCCGAGGTGGTACTGGGCATCGGCCACCCGCACATAGAGCTTGTCGAGCAGCGCGTGCAGTGCCTCCGGGGGCTGGCCATCGACAGCGCGAATGTCCAGACCGGCGCAGAACGGACCGGGCTTGGCGCTGGCCAGCAGCACCACCCGTACCGTCGCATCCTCGCGGGCCCTGGCCAGACAGGCGAGCAGCTCATCGACGAGTGCAGCGGTGACCGCATTCACCGGGGGCCGGTCGAGCCGCAGTTCAGCCACACCGTCGACCACCTCATACCGGACCAGCGACATCGCATCTCCCAGGGCGCACAGAGGGCCCGATCATAAGCCGGGCGAGTGGGCCCGCGCGAAGCGGGCCGCCCGATAGGGTCCGGGGTCGAGGCCGGGCGTGCGTCCGGCGAGCAGATCGGCCATGAGCTGCGCGCTGGCCGGAGCCGCGGCCATGCCCACATGGCCGTGACCGAAGGCATGCAGCACATCGGGGCAGCCGCTGGCGCGCCCCAGCACCGGCAGGCCGTCGGGTGTGGACGGGCGTTGTCCCATCCAGCGCGACACGGCCACGTCCCCGGCCAGAGCGGGCCAGAGGCGCCGGGCCTGGCGCACAAGCAGGTCGGCGCGTCGCCAGTCGGGCGCAGCGCCAGGCGGCGCGAACTCCACCTGACCCGCCACCCGCAGGCCCTGGCGGGTGGGCGTGTTGGCCATGCGGCCGTCAGACGGCATCACCGGCACCGGCACCGGCAGCGCCACACCCTGCATCTCGAACACCGCGTGATAGCCCCGTTCCGCGGCGAGCGGGACGCGATCACCCGCCTGGCGGGCAAGATCGACGGCATTGATGCCGGCAGCGATCACGGCGGCGTCGCAGACCACCTCCCCCTGGGTGGTCTGCACGGCGGCCAGACGGCCGGCATGCAGGCGCAGTCGCAGCGCCGCCGCACGCAGGCGCTGCGCCCCGCTGCGCTCGCTTGCCGCCACCAGCGCCGCGACATAGGCCGCGGGATCGGTGCAATGCCCTCCCTCGGGCACATGGGCGCCGAAGCGATAGGTCTCGGCAAGACTGGGCGCGAGCATGCGCAAGGCCTCCCCCTCGCAGACCTGCCAGGCCACACCCTGCCCGCGCCGCAGGCCCCAGGCGAAGGCCTCGCGCTCGAAGGCTTCGCGATCGGGATAGGCATAGAGCAGCCCCCGACGGACCACCAGCGCCGGCACCCCTGCGTCCTGGGCGAGCTGTGCATGACGGGCTGCGCATCCGCGCAGCAGCGGGCCGAGCGCCGCGGCGATGGCGCTGGCCCGCTCAGGGGTGGCACCAGCCCTCAGAAAACGCAGCAGCCAGGGCGCAAGCCCCGGCAGCGCAGCCGCGCGCAGACGCACCGGCCCCTCGCGAGAGAGCAGCATGCCGGGCAGCTGTCGCCACAGTCCGGGCACTGACATCGGCACCACCGAGGCCGGACTGAACCACGCCCCATTGCCGTGGCTGGCAGCGTGCGGCCCGCCCGGCTCGGCCGGATCGATCAGCACCACGGTGTGTCCGTCGCGGATCAGCGTGAACGCACAGCACGCCCCCACGATGCCGGCGCCGATGACCGCCACGCGCGCCATGCTCAGCCGGCCGGTGCGCGGACTGAACCTGCGAGGCCACCTTCAAGCCGCGCGCCGATCGGCGGCAGGATGCGCTGCTCACGCAGGCGCGCAAACCAGTCACGGAACATGCGACCGGTGTCGATGCAGTCGGCAAAGCCGGCCTGGCGGATCTTGATGGTGCTCACGATCACGGGCGGGGGCGCCTCGCGGGCGTGAAAGCCGAAGCAGAAGTCGGCATAGTGGTGCGACTCGCCAAGCAGCTCGGCGAGCGGCGGCGCCAGCAGCCGGTGCGCGCGGACCAGACGATCCCAGCGCGCCGCCTGGGTCGGCAGATGCCGCGCCAGCGACAGGGGCTGGTCCGGGCCGGTGGGCACCCCGAGGCTGTCGGCGATCTCGGGCCAGAGATTGCGCCACACGAACACATCGCCATTGGTGACATTGAAGATTTCGCCGCGCGCCGCGGGCGCCTGCGTGGCCCAGGCCAGCGCACGCGCCAGCAGACGTGCATCGGTGGCCTCGAGGATGTTCGAAGGCCCGCCAGGATAGGCAAAGGGCTCGTCGGCATCGGCGCAGAGCGCGGCGTGCACCCCGATGATCGGGATCAGGTTCATGGCCACGCCCATGGCATCACCGAACACGAGTTGCGGCCGGAAGATCGTGATACCGAATCCGGCGGAGGCCGCCCGGGCGCGCAGGTAGTCCTCCTGAAGCCAGTAGAAGTTCTCGTGCGCGTCCCGAGGCCCGTCCTCGCGCGCCGGGACCGCCACCGGATGCAGATGCACGCCATAGGCCTTGGTGCCCTGCAGGAGGCTCACATGCTGCAGGCGATGCCCCGCCGCAAGCAGGGCCTCGATCAGGTTGCGCAGCATCGCGAGATTGGTCTGCATCTGGTCGGCCTCGCGCCAGCCGCGCACAAGCCCCGGCTTCTCGTGAAGGGCGGCATAGGCCAGGTGCGTCACCGGCGGCATCGACTGCGCGGCGCGCACGCAGTCGGCGGGATCGGTCAGATCGAGCGGCAGGTGAACGCCGCGAAAGCCAAGGGGCAACGCGGGCGTGCGGCGCGACACCGCAATCACGCGCCAGTCGGGCAGCGCATCGAAATGCTCGAGGGCCGCATGGCCCACCACGCCGGATGCGCCGGCGATCAGAACGGATTTTTCGGTCATGGGCGGCTCCTCGTGCACGTCCGGATGATACGGACTGCCGCTACACTGCCTGCGCTTCCACCGTCCGGAGATCGCCCGATGAGATTCCTCTTTTCCGCACTGGCCAGCCTCGCGCTCGGCCTCGGCCTTGCCGCACCCGGCATCGCGCAACCGATCAAGGTGGGCGTGATCTTCCCGCTGAGCGGCGGGGCCGGTCCCCAGGGCCAGCATCTGGTGAAGTCCATCCAGTCAATGGCCGCGCTGATCAACGAAAGCGGCGGCGTGCTCGGACGCCAGCTGGTGATCGAAGCGCGAGATGACGAATCCACCCCGGCGGTGGGCGTGTCGCGGGCCAACGAGCTGGTCTCGGCCGGCGTCTCGGTGATCATCGAGGGCTGGAACAGCCCTGTCACGCTCGCCATGCAGCCGGTGATCAGCCGTGCGGGCGTGCTCGACATCACCGCCATCTCCAAGGCCGATCCCATCCTGTCGGGCGAGGGCAATCCGCTCGCCATCCGCCTGAACAGTTCCAACTCGCAGGACGGGGCGGTGATCGCCGATTACATCGCCAACCGCCTCAAGGCCCGGCGTGTGGCCTTCCTCACCCAGAACGACGCCTACGGCAATGGCGCCCAGGCCTCCATCGAAGCCGAGCTGAAGAAGCTCAACCACAGCTACGAGCGGGTCGCCGAAGAGAAGTTCCCCTTCACCCAGGCCGACTTCCGCGTTGCCCTCACCAATGTGCGGGCCGCCAACCCCGACGCGGTGGTGGCGATCAACGCCAGCGAAGGTCTGGGCATGCCGGCGCTCATCCGTCAGGCGCGCCAGGCGCGGATTCCCGGCCAGCTGATCGCTGCGGTGGGCACGATCGCCCCCAGCGTCATCTCGGTGGCCGGCGATGCCGCCAACGGTCTGGTTGGCGCTGACATCTACTTTCCCGATGTCGAGCCCTTCGCCTCCAACGCCGTCAACAAGCGCTATGTGGCCAAGGTGCAGGATCAGCACAAGCTCACGCCCGACAAGTTCATGGCGCTGGGCGCGGCCTCCCTGCAGATCTGGGCCATGGCGGCCAACGAGCTCAAGACCCTCGATCGTGAAGCGATCGCCAGGCGGATCCGCGGCGGCAGCTTCCGCGGCACGCTGCTGGGTGACGTGAGCTTCGCGGCCAACGGGCAGCTCGCCAACCGCCACTATGTCTTCGGCGTGCAGGGCCAGAAGATGGTCGTCGAGAAGGGCAACTGAGCGCAGTGAGCGTCCTGAGCGTCGAAGGGTTGGGGGTTCGCTACGGCGAGCTGGTGGCCCTGGACTCGGTGTCCTGGTCGGTGGGCGCGGGCGAACTGCTCGGCATCATCGGCCCCAACGGTGCGGGCAAGAGCTCCTGCTATGACGCGGTCACCGCCATGGTGCCGCGCCAGGGCAGGGTCAGTCTGCGCGGCGAGGACATCACCGCGGTGCCCGCGCACCGGCTGGCCGAACGGGGCCTGAAGCGTGCCTTCCAGCAGAACGCCTTCTTCCACGAACTGAGCGTGCTCGAGAACATGCTCTCGGTGCTGCAGCGCACCGCGGGCAGCGGCCTGCTGGCGGCGGCGCTCGCCCCCCGGGTCAGCGCCCGCCGTCGGGCCGAGGCTGCACGGCAGGCCGCCGGCCTGCTCGAGCGCTTCGGCATCGAGGCCGACTACCACGCGCGCCTGCCGGCGGAGATTCCCTATGGCACGCAGCGACTGCTGTCGATCGCGCTTGCGCACGGCACCGGCGCCAGCGCGCTGCTGCTCGACGAACCCGGTGCGGGGCTGGGCGGCGCGGACATGCAGCGGCTGACTGACCTGCTGCTCGGCCTGAAGCGCGAAGGGCTCGCGGTGGTGGTCATCGAGCACCACATGGACCTGATCATGGCGGTGGCCGACCGCATCGTGGTGCTCGACCAGGGCCGCCAGATCGCCCTGGGCACGCCCGCCGATGTGCAGCGCGATCCGGCCGTGCTCGAAGCCTATCTCGGGCGCACGCAATGAGCGTCGGGCCAGCCACCGCGCCGGTCCTGGAGGCCCGCAATCTCACCGTCGCCTACGGCGGCAACACCGCGCTCGCGCTCGACCGGATCGCGGTGGGCCGAGGTGAGGTGGTCGGTGTGGTTGGCGCCAACGGCGCCGGCAAGTCCACCCTGGTCAATGCCATCGCCGGCTGGTCGCGCGGCGCGCCGCGGGTCAGCGGTGAGGTCTGGCTGGGTGGCCGCGAGATCGGCGCCCTGCCCGCCCATGCGCGAGCCCGGGCCGGCCTGCTGCTGGTGCCCGAAGGCAAGCTGGTCTTCGGCCAGATGACCGTCGACGAGAACCTGAGCGTGCCGGGAAGCGCCCCCCGCGGCACGGACCGCCATATCCACGACCGCGATGCGGTGTTCGCGCTCTTTCCGCGCCTGAAGGAGCGGCGCGGGCACCTGGGCTCGCAGCTCTCGGGCGGCGAGCGGCAGATGCTGGGCATCGGCCGGGCGCTGATGCTCGGACCGCAGGCACTCCTGCTCGACGAGCCCTCGATCGGCCTGGCGCCGCGGCTGGTGTCCACCGTGCTGCAGACCATGCGCACACTGGCCGCCACCGGGCTGTCCATCCTGCTGGTCGAGCAGAATGTGCGGGCCGCCATCGAGGTGGTCGACCGTCTGGTGCTGCTCGAGCGCGGTCGGGTGATCGCCCAGGGCACCGCGGCCGAGATGCGCGACGATGAGCGCATTGCCCGAGCCTACCTTGGCGGACACGACGCATGAACCTCGGTCAGCAGCTGATCAACGGCCTCGTCCTCGGCCATGCCTTCGCGCTGGTAGCCATCGGCTGGACGGTGCTGCTCGGCGTGGCCCGCCTGGTCAACTTCGGGCATGGCCAGATGTACATGGTCGGCGCCTTCATGACCTGGTTCGCGATCAACGGCCTGCACCTGCCGTGGCTGCTCGCCATTCCGGTGGCGGTGGTCACCGGCATGCTGATCGGCTTCGTGCTGCAGCGGGTGATGCTGCAGGCCACGCTCGAGCAGAACCTGGTGTCGATCATGATCATGACGCTGGGCTTCGGCTATGTGATGCACGGCGCCGCCGCGCTCATCTTCGGCTCCACCGGGCAGATCCTCGAGACCCCGCTGTCGGTGCGCGAGATCACCCTCGGCGAGCTCTGGTTCAGCGCCCAGGACCTGGCCATCGTGATCGCCGCGATCGCGGTCTTCGTGGCCCTGAAGCTGGTGATCGACCGGACCCGGGTGGGTCGTCTGGTGCGCATGGTGGCCGAGGATCCCAAGCTCGCTGAACTCGCGGGCATCGATGTGCGCAGGGTCTATCTCGGCGTCTTCGCCTTCGAGGGCGCGGCGGTGGCCTTCGCCGGTGCCATGGTGGGCCCCCGTACGCCGATCCTCACCTCGATGGGCTTTGACGAGGTGATCATGACCTTCGTGGTGGTGGTGCTCGGTGGCATCGGCAGCATCACCGGCAGCTATGTGGCCGGCATTGCGCTGGGCCTGTTCACCGCCCTGTTCGGCGCCCTGGTCTCGCCGGCCTACACCACCGCAGCTGCCTTCGTGGTGCTGATTGCGGTGCTGGTGCTGCGCCCCGGCGGCCTGGCCGCTGGCAGCCGATGAACCGGAGCCCCGAATGAGCCCCGCCCTGCGCCTGCCCCTGCTCGCCCTGCTGGCGGTAGCCGGCTATTTCGCGCCCATCCTGCTTGGTGGATCGGCGGCGGTCTACAGCGCCTTCGTGCTGATCGCCATCTTCGCCGTGATGGCCTACGGCCTCGACCTGATCGTGTCCGACCTTGGCGAGGTCAGCCTCGCCCATACCGTGTTCTTCGCGGTGGGCAGCTACGCCACGGCCCTGCTCGCCACCCGCGCCGGCGCCGGCAGCTGGCTCACCCTGGCCGGCGCGGTGGTGACGGCGCTGGTCTTTGCCGCGCTGGTGGGCCTGATCACACTGCGGCTGCGCGAGTTCGTGTTCTCGCTGGTGACCTATGCCATCGCGGTGGTGGCAGCCACCGTGGCGCAGAACTGGGCCTTCCTGGGCGGCTCGGATGGCCTGCGCGGCATACCGCCGCTTGACCTCTCCATCGGCCCACTCAGCCTGAAGGCGGCCAATGACCGCGAACTCTGGCCCTACGCCTTCGGCCTGCTGCTGGTGGCCCTCTACCTGGTCGACCGCTTCCGGCATTCGAGGCTGGGCAGCGCCGCGGTCATGACCCACCTCAACCCCCGCCTGGCGATCATGTCCGGGGTTGACCCCCAGCAGGTGCGCCTGAAGGTGTTCCTGTTCTCGGCGCCAATCACCGCAGCCGCGGGCTGGCTCTATGCGCATCAGCGAGCCTATGTCAGCGCGGACATCCTCGATTCGTACTTCCTCATCCTGATGCTCACCGCAGTAATCCTCATCGGCCGGCGTCTTCTGCTCGGGCCGCTGCTGGCCACCGCCATGATCCTCGCCCAGGAGAAATTCCTGTCGCTGGGCGGCTATGCCGACAAGATCATCCTGGGCAGCGTGCTGATCACCACGCTGGCGCTGTTTCCCCGCGGCCTGATCGGCCTGCTGGGGCCGCTGCGCCGTGCAATCGGTGGCCGGCGTGCAGCGCCCGGCCTCAGTCGAGCCGCAGATTCATCGGGCGGATGATGTCGCCCCAGCGCTTGTCCTCGCTGCGGATCAGCGCGGCGTATTCCTCCGGACTGGCGCTCGCCTCGGGAATCTCGCCACCCGCACGCAGCTTGTCGGCGATCTCGGGCAGACGCACCGCCGCAGCCACCGCCGCATGCAGGCGACGGATCACCGGCTCGGGCGTGCCGGCCGGTGCCAGCAGCGCGAACTGCGCGTAGGCCACCAGCTCGGGATAGCCAGCCTCGCCGAAGGTCTGCACCCCGTCGGGCAGGCTGAAACGCTCGTTGCCCATCGAGGCAATGATCCGGGTCTTGCCGGCACGGTGCATGGTGATGGCGGTGGACATGCCGTCCATCTGCACATCGATGCGGCCGCTGATCAGGTCGATGGTGGACTGCGAGGTGCCCTTGTAGGGGACGAAGACCGCCTTGATGCCCAGCGTGCGGGCGATCCACTCCGCCAGGATGTGCGACGTGGTGCCGGTGCCTACCGTGCCGATCGCCAGCCCATCGGGCCGGGTGCGCGCGTAGCTGACGAGCTCGGCAACGGTGCGCGCCGGCAGGCCGGCATGAGCGTTGAGCACGAAGGCCTGCTTGGACACCGTGGAGATCGGCGCCAGGTCGGAGACCTTGTAGGGCAGGTTGCGGAAGATGTGCGGGTTGACGTTGGTGATGCCCGAGCCCCCGAACAGCAGGGTGTGGCCATCCTTGGGCGCCTTGGTGACATGGGTGGTGGCCACGAAGCTGCCCGCGCCCGGCTTGTTCTCGACCACCACCGTGGTCTTCAGGCTGCGGGCGAGTTCGTCGGCCAGACGCCGCGCAGTCACATCGGTGGCGCCACCCACGGCGAAGGGCACGACGATGGTGATCGGCCTGGCAGAGAAATCCTGGGCTCGCGCGGGCAACGCCGCCAGGGCGGCGGCGCCGAGCGCGGCCCGCACGAGTCCGCGACGGCGGGCATGCATCATGAGGGGCTCCGGTCGATCAGGGGCGCGGGCACGGCTCAGTTGGCCATGAGTTCGAGGCCGGCCTTGGTCAGGGCCGCGGCGCGGGCCTTCATCCAGGCGGCACGGAACTGCTCACGGTCTTCCGGCGGATTGGTCTTGAGGAAGTCCTTCCAGGCGGTACCCAGCACCTCCTGACGGCGCAGCAGCCCGTCATTGTGCTTCTGTGCGGCGTCGGTCCAGAGCTTGGCCTCGATGAGCGCCTTCACCGCCCCCGCGTGGTAGGGAATGGTCCAGGTCAGGTTCTGACGCTTGCCCTCCAGACCATCCACCCCCGGTACCGAATCCTTGTAGTCATCGTAATGGGTGAGCATGGCGCGGGTGAACGCATAGACGGTGCCGGCATCCTGGGAACCGTAGGCCATGAAGATGGGATACGGGTACACCGAGGTCTCGATCGCCTGACCCTTGGCGTAACCGGCGCCGCAGGTGGACTTGTGCGGATAGAAGTAAGGCGCCACCTTCTGCACCCGCGCCCAGCCGGCCTTGTCGGCTGCCGGCATGGAGATCCAGGTGATGCCGCGCGGCGAGCTCTCGATCTCCTTGGCCATGCCCGAGATCGTGGACGCGAAGAAGACATCGATCTCGTTGTTGACCACGCCCTTCATCATCGCGCCGTAGCTGGCGAACTCCACCGGCTTGACCTCGTTGGTGGTCCAGCCACCGAAGGCGATCAGGGCATGGACGCTCTGGTTGACCGCGGGCGACCCCACCACCATGCCCACGCGCTTGCCCTTGAGGTCTGCGGCGCTGCGGATGCCCACGTCATTGGCCGCCCCCAGCGACTGTCCGCTGCAGGTCGACGCGGTGAGCAGCAGCTGCAGCGGCTGCGGGCCCCATTCCCGCACCGCGAACTCCAGCACACCCTCCTGGGCGAAGAAGGTGCCGATCCCCATGGCCGAGGCCTGGGCGCGTCCGGCCTTGAGCGGCGCAAGGCGCGCCACATCATTGCCGGCCGGCAGAACCCGCATGTCGGTGCCGAATCGCTTCTTGAGCATGTTGCCCACCGCCACGGCCTGGTTGAAGGCGTTCGAACCGGTCTCGTAGGCGGTCAGGGTGAGCGTGGCGGGCAGCTTGGCCTCCTGGGCACCCGAGGTGACGGGCAGCAGGGCGGCGAGCAGGGCGGCTGACAGGGAGTGGCGCAGCATGGGAGCTCCGGTGCAGGATGAGAGTACCGGCGCAGTCTACGGCCCGCCCCGGCGCGAAGGGAAATCGGCAGGGGCTGGTATGAGACGCGGGCCGACGCCGGCGCGCCAGGCGCCGCCCTGCACCGCGAACGGGCCCTTCGGGCGTGCGCGGTGCATCGGGCGCCCATCGCCGGGGCGATCGATGCCCAGGCGTCCATGGCACGCCTCGTGCAAGGGCTGAACGCACCGGCAGCGCTCCCGCCCACCGACCGATGTGCGTCCTCCCCGACCATGAACGCCCCCCTGCCCGATCCCGCGCTTGCCACTGTCGCCGCGCCCCGCCTGAACTTCGACGCGGGCCGTCGACCAGCGATCAGCATCCGCGGTCTGTGCAAGCGTTTCGGCGAGGCGCCCCTCTATCAGGACTTCGATCTGGACATCCCCGCCGGGCGCTTCATCTCCATTTTCGGTCCGAACGGCTGCGGAAAGTCGACGCTGATCAACCTGATCGCGGGGTTGATCCCCATCGATGGCGGCGAGATCCTCTTCGATGGACGCCCGGTGCGCGATGTGACCATCGGTTACGTCTTCCAGAATTACCGTGACGCGCTCTTCCCATGGCTGAGTGCGCGCCAGAACATCGAGTACCCCCTGAAGGTGCGCGGACTGCCGCCGGCGCAAAGGCGGGCCAGGGTCGACGAGCTCATCACGCAGTTCGAGGTCGGCTTCGATCTCGCGCGCAAGCCCTATGAGCTCTCGGGCGGCCAGCAGCAGCTGGTATCGATCCTGCGGGCGCTTGCGCCGCGCCCCGAGGTGATGTTCCTCGACGAGCCCTTCTCGGCCCTCGACTACGAGATGACCCTGTTCATCCGCGAACGGCTTCAGACTGTGTTCCAGCAGACCGGGGTGACGATGCTGCTGGTTTCGCACGACCTCGAGGAGGCGGTCTACCTGGCCGATCACCTGCTGCTGCTCACCAAGCGCCCCACGCGGGTGGCCGACATCGTGGATGTCGGCGCCCCTCGCCCGCGCAACGACGCAACGCTGATCGATGCCGAGTTCATCGCGACCAAGGCCCGCAGCCTGGCCATCTTCCAGCGCGAGGTGCGCCGATGAACCGAGTGTCCCGGATGATGGCCCCCGCGCTGCGGCATCCCTTCTGGATCGGCCCTGCGCTGATCCTGGCGATCTGGTGGCTCGCTGCGGCAGGCCAGTGGATCAGTCCCAAGCTGCTGCCCACGCCCGCGGCCACGCTGCAGGCGCTGAGCGGTTCGATTGCCGATGGCTCGATCCTGGCGGACTTCGCCGGTACCCTGAAACGCACCCTGGGCGCCTTCGCGCTGGCCGCGGCGCTTGGCGTGCCCGTGGGCATCGCACTGGGTTCAGACACCCGCATCTACCGGGCGCTCGAGTTTGCGATCGACTTCTTCCGTTCGACGCCCGCCACGGCGATGTTCCCGCTCTTCCTGCTGATCTTCGGCATCGGCGAGGAATCGAAGGTTGGTGTGGCGGCATTCTCGGCCTGGCTGGTGATCGTCTTCAATGTCGCCTACGGCGTGATGAACGCCCGCCCGACCCGCATCCTCGCGGCACGGGTGATGGGCGCCTCGCGCGGCCGCATCTTCCGCGATGTGATGTTCTACGAGTCGCTGCCCCAGACCTGCGTCGGTCTGCGCCTGGGCGTCTCCTACGCCCTGGTGGTGATCATCGTGGCCGAGATGTTCATCGGCTCGGCCAATGGCATGGGCAGACGCATCATCGACGCGCAGCAGGTCTTCGACCTGAAGCAGATGTACGCCTCGATCATCGCCACGGGCTGCCTGGGCTATGGCCTGAACATCCTTTTCCTGGGCCTGGAGCGGCATTTCGTGAAGTGGGCCGGCCGCTGATCCGGCGCCGCGCAGGGCAACCGAACTCAACAACTGGAGGCTTTCGATGATCAACACCAGACGCCGCCTGCTGGGCGTGGCCGCCGCTGCCACCGGCAGCCTTGCCGCACCCTGGGTGCACGCCCAGAAGACCGAGAAGGTGAAGCTCTCCTGGCTGCCGATCATGCAGACCACGGCGCTCTATGTGGCCTTGCAGGACAAGCTCTTCGAGAAGGCCGGCATCGAGGCCGAGGCTGTCCAGTTCCAGAACCCCAACCAGATCATCGACTCCCTGGTCGCCAACCAGGCCGATGTCGGTGCGCCCGGCGCGGCGGCTGGCATCACCATGCTGGCCGAGGCGCGCTACCCCGGCACCTTCAAGGTATTCGGTCTGCAGGGTGGCGGCGTGCGCGTCGATCGCATCAACGACGGCCTGATCGTGCGCAACGGCTCGACCATCCGCAGCTTCAAGGATCTGCGCGGCAAATCGCTCGGCCACCTGCCCGGCATCCAGTGGCGAACCATCTCGCGCCACATGCTTCGGGCCAACGGCCTGGACCCCGACAAGGATGTGCGCCTGCAGGAGATCGCTGTCGGCCTGCAGGTGCCCTCGGTGGTGGCGGGCAGCATCGATGCCACGCTCTCGCTCGAACCGGTCGGCTCGATCGCGGTGGCTTCGGGCGAGGCCACCCGCGCCATGACCAACCCCTGCGCGAGTGTCATCGCCGATCC
>NZ_CEXFHW010000057.1:0-20384 GCF_982640115.1 Quisquiliibacterium sp.
CGGCGCTCAGCTTCGACGCGGTCAGCTTCTGCTACCCGTCCCGGCCTGCCGAGCCGGCACTCGCGGATCTGGATTTTCGCGTCGCGCCGGGCGAGACGGTCGCGCTGGTCGGGCCCTCGGGCTCGGGCAAGACCACGGTCTTCGCCCTGCTGCTGCGCTTCTACGATCCGCAGTCGGGCACGGTGCGCATCGATGGCACCGACCTGCGCGCCTTCCAGCCGGAAGACCTGCGTCAGCGCATCGGCCTGGTCTCGCAGGACAGCGTGGTGTTCTCGGCCGATGTGCTCGAGAACATCCGCTACGGCCGGCTCGACGCCTCCGATGAGGAGGTGCGGGCGGCAGCGCGCGCGGCCAACGTCGAGGAGTTCGTCGAGCGTCTGCCGCAGGGCTATCGCACGCATGTCGGCGAGCGCGGCGTGCGGCTTTCGGGCGGTCAGCGCCAGCGCATCGCGATTGCGCGCGCGCTGCTGAAGAACCCGCCGCTGCTGCTGCTCGACGAAGCCACCAGCGCGCTCGACGCGGCCAGCGAGCAGGCAGTGCAGCTCGCGCTCGAACGCGCGATGCACGGGCGTACCACCCTGGTCATCGCCCACCGGCTGGCCACCATCACCGGCGCCGATCGCATCCTGGTGCTCGACCGCGACCGCCTGGTCGTGTCGGGTACGCATGCGGCGCTGGTCGCCCAGGGCGGGCTCTATGCCCGACTTGCCGCGATGCAGTTCTCGGCCTGAACCCGGCGCGGCCGCTCGCGGCCGCCGGGGTGATGCGCTAACCTAGCGCGCTGCGAAACAGCACCCGACCTCGCCCGCCATCCCTTGCGGGCCGGCAGGACATCCACAGGAGACACATCATGGCTCACCGTCTGGCCGGCAAGATCGTGCTGGTGACCGCCGCTGCCCAGGGCATGGGCCGCGCCGCCGCGCTGGCAATGGCTCGCGAAGGCGCCACCGTTCACGCCACCGACATCCGCGACGATCTGCTCGCCACCCTCGCCGAGGAGGCCCGTGTCGCAGGCCACCCGCTGCACACCCACCACCTCGATGTGACCGACGCGGCGGCCATCGCCGCGCTGATCGCTTCGTTGCCGCCGCTGAACGTGCTCTTCAACTGCGCCGGCTATGTGCACCAGGGCTCGGTGTTCGAGTGTTCCGAAGACGACTGGGACTTCAGCTTCACCATCAATGTGCGCTCGATGTTCCGTACCATCCGGGCGGCGCTGCCGCGCATGCTCGAGAACGGCGGCGGCTCGATCATCAACATGGCCTCGGTATGCTCCTCCGAGAAGGGCTTCCCGAACCGCTTCGTGTATGGCACCACCAAGGCCGCGGTGATCGGCCTGACCAAGTCGATCGCCGCCGACTTCGTCACCCGCGGCATCCGCTGCAATGCCATCGGCCCGGGTACGGTCGACACGCCCAGCCTGCACGACCGCATGCGTCAGCTCGGCGACATCGACGAGGCGCGCCGCATGTTCGTCGGCCGTCAGCCGATGGGCCGACTGGCCGTTGCCGAGGAGATCGTCCCCATCCTCATCTACCTGGCCAGCGACGAGAGCGTGTTCGCCACCGGCCAGATCTTCAATGTCGACGGCGGCATCACCATCTGATCTTCAGCCGGCCCTGCATCCGATTCCCCCCACCAGGAGACAAGCAGCATGAAACTCGTCCGCTATGGCAAACCCGGCAAGGAGAAGCCCGGTCTCATCGACGCCGAAGGCCGCCTGCGCGACCTGTCCGGCGTGGTCCCCGACATCGGCCCGGCCCAGCTCTCGCCGGCCGGGCTGAAGAAACTCGCCAAGGTCAAGGCGGACAAGCTGCCGCTGGTGCGGGGCAAGCCGCGCATGGGCATGCCCTTCACCGGCGCCACCAAGTTCGTGGCCATCGGCCTGAACTACGCCGACCATGCCGCCGAGACCAACAATCCCATCCCCACGGAGCCGATCGTCTTCCACAAGGCGCTGTCCTGCATGCAGGGGCCCGATGACGATGTGATGCTGCCCAAGAACTCGGTCAAGACCGACTGGGAGGTCGAACTGGGCATCGTCATCGGCACCCGTGCGCGCTATGTGAGCAAGCGTGCCGCCCTCGACCATGTGGCCGGCTATGTGCTGGTCAACGATGTCTCGGAGCGGGAGTGGCAGATCGAGCGCGGCCCCACCTGGGACAAGGGCAAGGGCTTCGACACCTTCGGGCCGGTCGGGCCCTGGCTGGTCACCGCCGACGAGGTCGGCAACCCGCAGAAGCTCGACATGTGGCTGGACGTCAACGGCGAGAAGCGTCAGCGCGGCAGCACCAAGACGATGATCTTCGACTGCGCCACCCTGGTGTCCTACGTGAGCGGTCTGTTCACCCTGAATCCGGGCGACATCATCACCACCGGCACCCCGCCGGGTGTGGGCTCGGGCATGAAGCCGCCCAGCTTCCTGAAGGCCGGTGATGTGGTCACCCTGGGCATCCAGGGCCTGGGTCAGCAGACCCAGAAGATCGTCAAGTTCAAGCTCTGATCAGGGCGCCGGGCGCAGCCGGCGGCCTCGGCCGCCGGTTCAGGCGCCCGGGTTGACGCGACCGGCGCTCATCTCCAGGCGTCCGGCCAGGGTGCCGATATCGGTGGGCTGGTGGAACAGGTGGCCCTGGAAGGCCTTGCAGCCCAGGCGTATCGCCAGCTCGAGGTGGCCCGCGGTCTCCACGCACTTGGCCACCGGCTCGATGCCCAGGGCGCCGGCCAGCGCGACCGTGGCTGCGGCGATTGCCGACTCGGTGCGGTTGCCTCCAGCGCCAGCGGCGCGGCGGCAGTCGAGCTTGATGCGATCGGGCGGCACCGTTCCCAGGCCGCGCACCGCGGCGAAGCTGCTGTCGAAGTCGTCCAGCGCGAAGCACACTCCCCGGGCATGGAGCTGTGCCAGCTGCACTGCGGCCGCTGGCCAGTCGGTGATCTGCCCGGTGCCGGCGATCTCGAGCTCGAGCATCTCGCCGGCGAGGCCCTGCGCTGCCAGGGTGTCCTCGACCAGATCGGCGAAGCCGGGATGGGTGAGCTGCGCCGTGGAGGTGTTCACCGCCACCGGGATCGACAGCCCGGTGCGCTGCGCCAGCCAGCGGACATCGTGGCAGGCCTGCTCCAGCACGAGCTGACCGATGGCATGGATGGTGCCGGTCTCCTCGGCAAGGCGAATGAACTCGATCGGCGAGACCGAGCCCAGCTCGGGGTCCTCCCACCGCACCAGCGCCTCCATCCGCAGGATCCGGTGCTCCAGCGCGTCGACCACCGGCTGGTAGACCAGGCGCAGCGCGCCGCAGTCGACCGCGGCCCGCAGGCGCTGGGTCATGAGGGCGCGCCGCGAGGTGTGCACCGTCATGGTCGGCTCGAATACCCGATACGCGCCCTTGCTCTCGGTCTTGGCCTGGTACATGGCCACATCGGCTCGGCGCAGCATCTCCACCGGCTCGACCTCGCCGGGGCTGGCCACCGTCACCCCGATGCTGGCGCCGGCGAACAGGGTCTGCCCCGACACCTGCATCGGCAGGGCGAGCGCCGCCAGCAGCTTGGCCGCCACATGAGAGGCCTCCGACGATCCGGTGGCGATGTGCAGCACCACGGCGAATTCATCGCCGCCCAGGCGGCAGACCACATCGGAACGACGCAGGGTGCTGGTCAGGCGACGCGCCACTTCGCGCAGCAGCTCGTCGCCCACCGCGTGCCCCTGCGAGTCGTTGACCTGCTTGAAGTCGTCCAGGTCGATGAACATCACCGCCACCTGGATGTCGTGGCGGTTGCCGGCCATCGCGCGTTCCACCGCCTGGTGGAAGTAATGCCGGTTGTGCAGGCCGGTGACCGGATCCTGGTGCGCCATCAGGGTCAGGCGTGCCTGCGCGTCGGACTTCTCGGCCAGCTCCCGGGCGAGACGCTGGTCGCGCATCTCGAGCTCGCTGAGCAGTCCGTTGAAGGCGCCGGCCAGGCCCCGGATCTCGCGGGCGTTCTCTTCGCTGGCCCGGACCGTGTAGTCATGTCGCCGGCTGACCTGGATCATCAGGCGCGCCAGCTGTTGCAGGGGCTTCATCACGGCCGGCACCACGCAGGCCAGCATGGCCACGAGCAGCGCCATGGCGCCGGTGGCCACGCCCAGGGCGCTCTCGTCGAGTGCCCACCAGCCGCTCAGTCCACCCAGGGCCACGCCGAGGGCCACCAGGGAACCCGCGCAGACTGCGCTCAGGGCCAGCAGCTGGAAGGTCAGGGTGCTTCGACGCACCGGCTTTGTCAGCTGACGCAGCAGGGATCGTCCGGAAAGGTCCATGGCGGGCAGTCTGCATCGGGAGCCCGCCGCAGGCGCGGACCAATGTCACACCGGCCATGCGAAACTGCCGGGCGCGCCCGGACCGGGCGTGCTTGCCCGCCGTCCCGGGGGGCGCATCGCGAAGGAGCGCCATGAATCACATCGATCTCGCCGGTCGGACAGCCGTGGTCACCGGCGCGGCCTCGGGTATCGGCCTGGGCGTGGCCCGGCGGCTTGCGGGCAGCGGCGCCCGGGTGCTCGCCTGGGACCTCGACGCCGCGGGCGCGCAGGCCGCCGCCGCCGGCCTGCCCGCGGTGCCGCAGGGCGCGCATGCCGGCCTTAGTGTCGATGTCACCGACCAGGATTCGGTTGCGCGGGCCACCGCGGCGAGCCTTGCCCAGGCCGGTGCGATCGACATCCTGGTGTGCAGTGCCGGCATCACCGGACCCAATGCCACCGTCATCGACTACGACCCTGTTGCCTGGCGACGGGTGTTCGAGGTCAACGTGCACGGGGTGTTCCTGTGCAATCGGGCGGTGGTGCGGGCCATGCTGGCTGCAGGCTACGGCCGGGTGATCAACATCGCCTCCGTGGCCGGCAAGGACGGCAACCCCAATGCCAGCGCCTACAGCGCCTCCAAGGCGGCCGTGATCGGACTGACCAAGAGCCTGGGCAAGGAGACTGCGGGGTCCGGGGTGCGGGTCAACTGCGTCACGCCGGCGGCGGTGCGCACCGCGATCTTCGACCAGATGACGCCGCAGCACATCGACTTCATGCTCTCGAAGATCCCGATGGGACGCTTCGGGCTGGTCGAGGAAGTGGCGGCGATGATCGCCTGGCTGGCCTCCGAGGAGTGCTCGTTCTCCACCGGCGCGGTGTTCGATCTCTCGGGCGGCCGTTCGGTGTACTAGGCCCGCTGGCCGCAGGCGGCGCCTGCGGCCGGGTGCTCAGTAGCGTCGGGTGAGGTCTGCCTGCAGGCGCTCGACCAGCCGTGCCGGCTGGGGCGAGGCGGCCGCAGCGCCCTCGCAGAGCCGCGCAGCGATCTCCGCGTGATGCAGGTCGGCGGCGTTGGTGCGGACCACCGGCCGCCATGGGCTGTCGGGCGTGACCGACCAGCTGTCATCGCGGCGCCCGACCGCCATCACGCGGCGCTCCCGCGTGTCGCAGCGCAGCGCCTCGTAGGTGAGGTTGCGCGCGCCGCCGGCGGTGGTGACGAGCAGGCTGTAGCGCACCAGCCGCTCCTGGTCGACCGCGAGGCTCTGGGCGTCGATCTCGACGCGATGGCGCGAGCCGGTATCGACCGCGATCAGCCGCGCCGCCGCGAAGGGCGGCAGGCTGACCGGCAGCGTCGCCTCGAGCGGCTGGGGCTCGCCGATCAGACCGAACATCCGCTGCTGGGCCGCCAGCGGGCCGCCGGCGAGCAGGACCGCGAGCGCGAGGGCGGCGCGCGCAAGCACAGGCCTGGCCGATGTGATCGAGACGAGCGTGGCCCGGGCGGGTGCACCCGCGGCGAGCCGGCGGGGCTGCGCGTGCATGCCCGATCTCATGACCCGGCCTGCCCGGTCTGCGCTTCGGGCCGCGCCGCGCCGGGCGTGACGAAGATCAGGCGCGCGAGCTCGTCGAGCGCCTGGCGATAGACATCCCGCTTGAATTCGATCACCGACTCGAGCGGTATCCAGTAGTCATGCCAACGCCAGGCATCGAACTCGGGGCGCTCCGACGTGCGCAGGCACACATCGGTGTCGCGCCCCACCATCCTCAGCAGGAACCAGATCTGCTTCTGGCCCCGGTAGTGGCCCCGCCACTCGCGCCGCACCCACTGGGTGGGCACCTCGTAGCGCAGCCAGTCGCGGGTGCGGCCGATGATGCGCACATGCTCCGGCTGCAGTCCGACCTCTTCGTGCAGCTCGCGGAACATGGCCTGCTCGGGGGACTCCCCGCGCTTGATGCCGCCCTGCGGGAACTGCCACGAGTGCTCGCGCACACGCTTGCCCCAGAAGACCTCGTTCTTCTGGTTGACGAGAATGATGCCGACGTTGGGGCGGTAGCCATCTCGGTCCAGCATGGGCCAACCCCTCGATCCCTTAGAATGCCCTGATTATATCGACGGTCCTGCCATGAAAGCGTCGCGCTTCCACATTGCCACCCTGAAAGAAGCCCCGGCTGACGCCGAGATCGCGAGCCACCGGCTCATGACCCGCGCCGGCATGATCCGCAAGCTCGCCGGGGGCATCTACAACTACATGCCCATGGGGCTGCGGGTCATTCGCCGCATCGAGGCGATCATCCGCGACGAGATGAACCGGGCCGGCGCCATCGAGCTGCTCATGCCGGTGGTGCAGCCCGCCGAGCTCTGGATGGAATCCGGGCGCTGGGAGCAGTACGGCCCCGAACTGCTGCGCGTGAAGGACCGCCACCAGCGCGACTTCATCATCCAGCCCACCTCGGAGGAGGTGATCACCGACATCGCCCGCCACGAGATCCGCAGCTACCGGCAGATGCCGAAGAATTTCTATCACATCCAGACCAAGTTCCGCGATGAGCGCAGGCCGCGCTTCGGTGTGATGCGCGGTCGCGAATTCACCATGAAGGACGCCTACTCCTTCGACCGCAGCCGCGAGGCGGCCCTGGCCAGCTACCAGGTGATGTTCGACGCCTATACCCGGGTCTTCGAGCGCATGGGGCTCACCTTCCGGGCGGTGGCCGCCGATACCGGCGCCATCGGCGGCTCGGCCAGCCATGAATTCCAGGTGATCGCCGACACCGGCGAGGACGCGATCGCCTGGTGCCCCGAGTCCGGTTACGCGGCCAATGTCGAGCTCGCCGAGGCGGTGCCGCTGCTGGCCGAGCGCGCCGCGCCCACGCTGACGCTGGCCTGCACACCCACGCCCGGCGCGGCACGCTGCGAGGAGGTGGCCGCGCTGCTCGGGTTGCCGCTGTCGCGCACCGTCAAGTCGCTGGTGCTCGCGGTCGATCCGCCGGCGGATGCCGCCTCCGGCACGCCGGCCCAGGTCTGCCTGCTGCTGCTGCGCGGTGACCATGAACTCAACGAGATCAAGGCCGGCAAGCTCGCCGGCATGAAGGGTTTCCGCTTCGCCACCGAGGCCGAGATCCTTGCCCACTTCGGCTGCCCGCCGGGTTATCTCGGCCCGATCGGCACGCTTCGGCCGCTGCGGGTGGTGGCCGACCGCACCGTGGCGCTGATGAGCGATTTCGTCTGCGGCGCCAACCAGGAGGGCCATCACTTCACGGGCGTCAACTGGGAGCGCGATGTGCTGCCCGGGCTGGCAACCCATGGGGTGCAGCTGGAAGTCGCCGATCTGCGCAATGTGGTCGAGGGCGACCCTTCGCCCGATGGCGCCGGTCGTCTGGCGATCCAGCGCGGCATCGAGGTCGGCCATGTGTTCTACCTCGGTACCAAGTACTCCGAGGCCCTCAACGCCAGCTTCATCGACGATGATGGCCGCAGCAAGCTGATCGAGATGGGCTGCTACGGCATCGGCGTCACCCGCCTGCTGGGCGCGGCCATCGAGCAGAACCACGACGAGCGCGGCATCGTGTGGCCGCGCCCGATCGCCCCCTTCGAGGTGGTGGTGGTGCCGCTCGGTTACGGCAAGTCGTCGGCGGTGCGCGAGGCGGCCGATTCGGTCTATGCCGCGCTGCACGAGGCCGGCGTCGATGTGCTGCTCGACGACCGCGACGAGCGCCCCGGCGTGATGTTCGCCGACTGGGAACTGATCGGCGTGCCGCTGCGGGTCACCATCGGCGAGCGCAGCCTCAAGGAAGGTCGCATCGAGCTGGTCACCCGCCGTGGCCTGGTCACCGATGCCATTGCCCTGGCCGGTGCCGCCGAGGCGGTGCGCGAGCGTCTGGCCGCGCTCTAGGCGCCCGTGACCGGGCGGCATCGCTGCGCTTTCTCCGGTGCCGGCCGGCGCGCCGGCAGCGCGGGTCGTTCGGGGGCGGCCCTGCTGGCGCTGTGCCTGTTCGGCCTCGGGCTTCTCATCGGCAAGGCGGCCTGGGCCGGCGCGCAGCAGTATGTGCCGATGAGCGCCGCGGTGCGCAGCGCGCTGTCAGCGGCGGTGGCCACCGACCGCTCGCCCCCCGAGCCGCAGTTCGCCAGCCTCAATGAGAAGGTGGAATGGCTGGCCAGCATGTCGCAGCGGCTGCCGCGCCGCTGGAAGCCCGACTTTCAGACCCGCATGGAGTTCCTCAAGACCGTGCGCTACGAGGCGGCCCGGGCCGGCCTCGACCCGCAGCTGGTGCTGGCGCTGATCGAGGTCGAGAGCTACTTCCGCCGCTATGCGGTCTCGCATGCCGGGGCGCGGGGCTACATGCAGGTCATGCCCTTCTGGACCACCCTGATCGGCGACGGCGATGCCTCCAAGCTCTTCGACATGCGCACCAACCTGCGCTACGGCTGCAGCATCCTGCGCCACTACATCGACCTCGAGGGCGGCAACCTGTTCCTGGCGCTGGGCCGCTACAACGGCAGCCGTGGCCGTCCGGAGTACCCCGAGTCGGTGATGAAGGCCTGGCGAAAGTGGGAGTTCAAGCCCCCGGCGCCGGCTTCTGGGGCACCACCGCCATCGTGATCCGCGAGGTGCACACCGGGCGGCCGGCATCGTCCTCGATCTCGATCTGCCAGACCTGGGTGCTGCGCCCCACGTGCACCGGGCGGCAGTGACCGTGCACCCAGCCCTCGCGCACCGCGCGCAGGTGGTTGGCGTTGATGTCGAGGCCGACGGCGCTCCAGCCCTCTTCCAGACACAGCCAGGCGGCCACGCTGCCCAGGGTCTCGGCCAGGGTGACCGAGGCGCCGCCGTGCAGGATGCCGGCCGGCTGCACGGTACGGCGATCGACCGGCATGCGGGCCTTCAGGGTGTTCTGGCCGACTTCGGTGATCTCGATGCCGAGCAGGCCGACCACGGTGTTCTCGTGGTTGCGGTTGAGCTGCTCGGCGGTGAGGCCGCGACGAAAGCGCGGCTGGCTGGCGGATGGGGCGCTCATGGGGCTGCGGGTCTCAGGCGACGGGTTGCGCGGGTGGGGAGTCGGGGAGCACCTTGCCCGGGTTGAGGATGCCGGCCGGGTCGAGTGCCTGCTTGAGCGATCGCATCAGGGCGATCTCGACGGCCGGCTTGTAGTGGGCATTCTCCTCGCGCTTGAGCTGGCCCAGACCGTGCTCGGCGGAGATCGAACCGTGGTGGCGATCGACCGCGTCATAGACGATGCGGTTGATCAGCGGCTCGTTGGCCAGGAAGGCCTCGGGGTCGACACCCGGCGCCGGCGACACGTTGTAGTGCAGGTTGCCGTCGCCGAGATGGCCGAAGACCACCATGCGCACCCCCGGTGCGGCGCGCTCGATCTCGGCGTTGGTCTGCGCCACATAGGCGGCAATGGAGGAGATCGGCACACCGATGTCGTGCTTGATGTTCTTGCCCTCCATGGCCTGGGCGAGCGGGATGTTCTCGCGCAGCGCCCAGAAGGCCCGCGACTGGGCGATGGAGGAGGCCACCGCCGCGTCGGTGATCAGCCCTGCCTCGAGGGCCTCGGCCATCAGCGCCTCGAACAGCGCCTGGGCGTGCTCCTCGCCTTCGGAGTCGGACGACTCCAGCAGCACATAGCAGGGCGAGGGCTCGGCGAGGGGGCGGCGCGACTGGGGGAAGTGCCGGTCGACCAGGCTCAGGCAGAACTCGCTGATCAGCTCGAAGGCGGTGAGCGAGGCGGCCAGGCGTTGCTTGGCCAGGTTGAGCAGGGCCACCGCCCGCTCGACATCGGGCACCGCCGCGAAGGCGGTGAGCTGTGCGGCGGGTAACGGGAAGAGCTTGAGCGTGGCCGCGGTGATGATGCCCAGCGTGCCTTCCGAGCCGATGAACAGGTCGCGCAGGCTGTAGCCGGTGTTGTCCTTGCGCAGCCCGCGCAGGCCGTCCCAGATCTCGCCCGAGGCGGTGACCACCTCCAGGCCCAGACAGAGGTCGCGGGTGTTGCCGTAGCGCAGCACCTGCACGCCTCCGGCGTTGGTGGCGAGGTTGCCGCCGATGGTGCAGGATCCCTCGGCAGCGAGCGACAGCGGGAACAGCCGCCCGGCTTCGCGGGCGGCGCGCTGCACCTCGGCGAGCACGCAGCCGGCCTCGACGGTGATGGTGTCGTTGCCGGTGTCGATGGCGCGGATGCCGTTCATGCGCGCGAGCGAGAGCACCAGCGCCCGCCCCGAGTCGTCGGGCGTGCCTCCGCCCACCAGCCCGGTGTTGCCGCCCTGCGGCACGATCGGGATGCCGGCCTGGGCGCAGTGACGCACCAGCGCTGCGACCGCCGCGGTGCTGCGCGGCTGAGCCACCGCGAGCGCGCGGCCGTGGTAGCGCTTGCGCCAGTCGGTGACGAAGGCCGCGGCACTCTGCTCGTCGTGGATGATGCCGGCGTCGGTCGGCCAGGCGGTGGCGGGCAGTCGGCTGTTCATCTTGCCTCCGGGAGTGGGACGGCGCGGCTCAGCGCGGTTCGCGGAACCGACCGCCGGCCGCGTTGGCCATGTGGACCACCGCGCGCTCGACTTCAAGCGGACTCAGGCCCGGGTCGCCACCCTTGGGCGGCATCTGCCGGATGCCGCGCATGGCGGTGCGCACCAGCGATTTCTGGCCTTCGGCGATCAGCGGCTTCCAGGCGGCGACATCACCGAGGCGGGGCGCCTTGAGCGCGCCGCTGTCGTGGCAGGCCGAGCAGACCTGCCGGTAGACCTGGTCGCCGCTGCGCCCGCCGGGATCGCCAGCCGTGCGCGCGGCCGATCCGGCGGCGGCCGCGGCGGCGGGCGCGCCCGATGCGGTCTGGGCCAGCGCCGGCGAAGCGCCCGCGCCCAGCGCCCAGGCCAGGCCCAGCGCCCAGGCCAGGCTGAGCGCCCGGGCCAGGCTCGGCGCCCGGGCGAGGCTCGGGCTGCCGCCTCCGGAGCCCCGGCGCCATGCGAGGCGCAGGTCCCGGGTCGGGCGATGACCGATGAGCGGACGCATGGGCGCCTCGGCTAGCGCATGCCGGGCAGCATGCCCTTCATGCCCCGCATCATCTTGGCCAGCCCGCCCTTCTGCATCTTCTTCATCATCGACTGCATCTGGTCGAACTGGGAGAGCAGGCGGTTGACCTCCTGCACCTGAACACCTGCGCCGGTGGCAATGCGCCGCTTGCGGCTGGCCTTGATGATCTCGGGCCGTGCGCGTTCGGCCGGGGTCATGGCGTGGATGATGCCCTGCATGCGCTTCATGTCGCGCTCGGCCCGGGTGAGGTCGGTCTGCCCCGCGGCCGCCTGCATCTGCGCCGGCAGCTTGTCGACCAGGGACGACAGCCCGCCCATCTTCTTCATCTGCGAGATCTGGGTGAGGAAGTCGTTGAGGTCGAAGCGGTTGCCGGACTTCAGCTTGGCGGCAAGGTCCTGGGCTGCCCCCTGGTCGACCGCCTTCTGCGCCTCTTCGACCAGCGACAGGATGTCGCCCATGCCGAGGATGCGGTTGGCCATGCGCTCCGGGTGGAAGCCCTCGAGGCCGGCGAGTTTCTCGCCGGTGCCCACGAACTTGATCGGCTTGCCGGTGACCGCCTTCACCGACAGCGCCGCGCCGCCGCGGGAATCGCCGTCGAGCTTGGTGAGCACGATGCCGGTGAGCGGCAGCGCCTCGCCGAAGGCCCGGGCGGTGTTCACCGCGTCCTGGCCCTGCATGGCATCGACGACGAACAGGGTCTCGATCGGCGAGAGCGTCTGGTGCAGCTCGCGGATCTCGGCCATCAGGCGCTCGTCGATGGCCAGGCGACCGGCGGTATCGACCAGCAGCACATCGTGGTAGTGGGTGCGACCCCATTGCAGCGCGGCGCGCGCGATGTCCACCGGCTTCTGGTCAGGCGTGGACGCGAAGAAATCGGCTCCCGCCTGCTCGGTGACCAGACGCAGCTGCTCGATGGCCGCCGGCCGATAGATGTCGCAGGAGACGGTGAGCACCTTCTTGCGGCGGGTTTCACGCAGCCAGCGGGCAAGCTTGCCCACGGTGGTGGTCTTGCCCGCCCCCTGCAGGCCGGCCATGAGGATGATGGCGGGCGGAGTGGTGGCCAGATCGAGCTCGGCCGATGCGCCGCCCATGAGCTCGGTGAGTTCGCGATGCACCACGCCGACCAGCGCCTGGCCCGGGGTGAGGCTGGCCAGCACCTCCTGGCCGAGCGCCTTCTCGCGGATGCGGGCGATGAGGTCGCGGACCACCGGCAGGGCGACATCGGCCTCGAGCAGCGCGATGCGGATCTCGCGCAGCATGTCCTGGGTGTTGGCCTCGGTGAGCCGGGCCTCGCCGCGCAGGGTCTTGACGACGCGGGCGAGCCGCTGGGAGAGATTGTCGAGCATGGCCTTGGAGTAAACTGACCCGCTTCCCACCGACGCGGACCCGATGTCGATTCTACTGGTTATCGCCAGCCTGCTCACCGCGGCGCTCTACCTGCCCGCCTGGCGGTCGGCGCTGCGCGGGGCCAGGGGCGCAGACCGGTCGGGGCGCGACGGCGATCCCGCGGCGGCCGGGGCTGGCCGCGCGGTCTCGGAGCCGGCGCCCTGGCTGCTTGGCGCGGGGCTGCTCACGCATGCCTATGCGCTGGGGCTGGCGGTCTACACCGAGGACGGGCTGCGCTTCGGGTTTGCGCAGGTGCTCTCGGGCAGCCTGCTGCTGGGCGTGGCCGTGCTTTGGCTCGAGGGCCTCTCGGTGCGGGTGCAGGCGCTGCGCATTCCGCTGCTGCCCACGGCCGCCCTGGCCTGCGCCCTGCCGCTGGCCTTCCCCGGCGCCCTGATCGCCCAGGAGAGCGTGCGGCCCTTGTTCATGCCCCACCTGCTCGCCGGCACGCTGGCCTACGGGGTGCTTACCCTGGCGGCGCTGCATGCCGCGCTGATGGCCGCCGCCGAGCGCTCGCTGCACGCCGGCGCCACCGGTCACCGCTCGGTGTTCGGCCGTTGGGTCGAGGAACTGCCGCCCCTGCTGTCCCTGGAGCGCATCCTGTTCCGCATGATCGCGGTCGGCTTCGTGCTGCTCTCCCTCACCGTGCTGAGCGGCATCCTGTTCTCCGAGGCCACCTTCGGGCGCCCCCTGCGCTTCGATCACAAGACGGTGTTCGCGGTCACCTCCTGGGTGCTCTTCGGCGTGTTGCTGGCGGGGCGACAGATGCGCGGCTGGCGCGGTCGCACCGCGCTGCGCTTCACCATGTTCGGTTTCGCGGTGCTGCTGCTGGCCTATGCCGGCAGCCGCTTCGTCCTCGAGGTGGTGCTGCAGCGCGCCTGACCGGGCCGCGCCTGCCGCCGCTGTCGCGCCCATGGGCAAGCTGCTCAGCTGGATTGCGATCATCGCGCTGGTCTACGCCGGCATGCGCCTGTTCGTCGTCCTGAAGCGCAAGTCCCGGCTGGCCGGTGCGCGCCGTGCGGCCGCGCGCCCGGCCTCCCCGCCGCCAGGCGGCGCGCCCGAGCGCATCCTGCCCTGCGACCACTGCGGGGTGCACATGCCGGCCTCCGACATGGTCATCGCCGACGGGCGCCATTTCTGCAGCCCGGAGCACCGGGATGCCTTCCGCCGCTGAGCCCCTGCGCGACCGGGCCGTCCCGTCGGTCCCGGGCGCGCTTGCCGGCCTGTGGCCGACGGTGGGCGAAACCCACCGCACCTCGTTGCGCTTCCTCGCCCTGGCCCGGCTGGTGGTGGTGGCGCTGCTGCTCACCTTCGTGCTGGTCACCGACGGCGATCGCGGCAACGCCCTGATCGCCGAGCGTGAGCGGTTCCTGGCCGTGGGCGTGGTGTACTTCGGCGCTGCGGTCGCCTTCCTGGTGGCCATGCCACGGCTGCGGCGCTGGTTCCATGCGCAGCTCTCGGTGCACCTGCTGGTCGATCTGCTGATGCTCACCCTGCTGATGCACTTCGCCGGCGGTGTGCGCAGCGGCTTTGGCGTGCTGCTGGTGAGTGCGGTGATCGGCGCCGCGGTGCTCAGCGTTCCCCGGTTGGCGGTGTTCCATGCCGCCCTGGCATCGCTGCTGCTGCTGGGCGAGCAGGCGCTGCGATCGCTGGCCGAGCCGGTGTTCGACAGCGCGCTCATGGTCCAGGCCGGGCTGATCGGCCTGGCCGGGATTGCCCTGTCGGCGATGGTCAGCCTCCTGGGCGCGCGGCTGGCCGCCCAGGAGGCGCTCGCCCGGCGCCGGGGCGCCGATCTTCGTTCCCAGGTGGCGATCAACCGGCTGGTGATCGCCGAGATCTCCCAGGGCGTGATCGTGCTCGATGCCGACGGACGGGTGCGGACCATGAACCCCATCGCGCAACAGATGGTCGATGGCGCCGTGGCCTCCGATGCCCTCGAGCGCCTGGCTCAGGCCCGCCACGCGCCCGACCGCGAGTGCGATGTCGAGATCGGCGCGCCCGATGCCGAACACCGGGTGCGTGTGCGGCATCTTCTGCCCGACTCCGACGAGCGCTCCGGCGCCAGCGTGTTGCTGGTGGAGGATCTGCACGAGGTGCAGGAACGCGCCCGCCAGCTCAAGCTGGCCGCCATGGGCCGGCTCTCGGCCTCGATCGCCCACGAGATCCGCAACCCGCTGGCGGCGATCCGTCACGCCAACGGCCTGCTGGCCGAGCGGCTGACCGACCCGCTCGGTCAGCGTCTGGCCCGCATGGTCGAGGACAACTCGGTGCGCATCGACCGCATCGTCGAGGATGTGCTTGCCATCGCGCGTCGTGGCCGCGGCCCGGTCACCGATGCCGTCGCCCCGGGTGTCTTCCTGGCAGCGCTGCTGGCCGACCTCGAAGCCAGCGGGCAGGTGCCGGCGGGCCGGGTCGTGCTCGAGATCGCCACCGAGGACCCCATCCGCTTCGACCCCAGCCAGCTGCGTCAGGTGCTGGTGAACCTCCTGGTCAATGCCGTGCGCTATGCGTCGTCCAGCCCCGGCGCCATCGCCCTGGTGTGGCGGCGCGGTGTCGACCATCGACTAGAATTGTGCGTGTCGGACGACGGTCCGGGTCTGTCCGATGAAATGCTCCAGCATGCCTTCGAACCCTTCTTCACCTCCGAAGCCCGCGGCAGCGGTCTGGGGCTCTACCTGGTGCGCGAATTCTGCGAGGGCAATGCCGCCTCCGTGCGCTTCGAGCGGCGCGAGCGCGAGGCGCCGCGCAGCAGCGTGTTCGTGATCCGGCCCTCGTCATGAGTGCCGACCTCATGGGGGCGCGCAGTGCCCGCTCGCCTCGCGTCCTCGTGGTTGACGACGAGGCCGACCTGCGCGAGCTGCTCGAGATCACCCTGGTCGGCATGGGGCTCGATGTCGACTGCGCCGCCTCGCTCGCCGAGGCCCGGGTGCTGCTCGGCCGGCGCGAGTTTTCGCTGTGTCTCACCGACATGCGGCTGCCCGATGGTGAAGGCATCGACCTGCTTCGCACCATCGCGAGCGCCCACCCCGGGGTGCCGGTGGCCGTCATCACCGCCTACGGCAGCGCCGACAACGCGGTGGCGGCCCTCAAGGCCGGCGCATTCGACTACCTCGCCAAGCCGGTGGCCCTGGATGCCTTGCGTGCGCTGGTGCGTGGCGCGCTGCAGGCCGGCGGCACCACGGCGCCGCGCACCTCCGATGCGTCGTCCACGCCTGATCCTCTCGGTGCCCTGATCGGCAACTCGCCGGCCATGGCCGCGGTGCGCGCCCAGGTGCTGCGGCTGTCGCGCAGCATGGCACCGGTGGCCATCGGCGGGGAGTCGGGCTCGGGCAAGGAGCTCGCCGCGCGGCTCATCCACCAGACCGGTGCGCGCGCGGCCCGCGCCTTCGTGGCGGTCAACTGCGGCGCCATCCCCGAGTCCCTGATGGAGTCCGAGTTCTTCGGTCACCGCAAGGGCGCATTCACCGGTGCCGATCAGGAGCGCGAGGGGTTCTTCCAGGCGGCCGACGGCGGCACGCTGTTCCTCGACGAGGTGGCCGACCTGCCGCTGGCCATGCAGGTGAAGCTGCTGCGCGCCATCCAGGAGAAGCGGGTCCGCAAGGTCGGCGCGAATACCGAGGAGCCGGTGGATGTGCGGATCATCAGCGCCACCCACCAGGATCTTTCGCGCTGCGTGGCCGCGGGCCGCTTCCGCCAGGACCTGTTCTACCGGCTCAATGTCATCGAGCTGCGGGTGCCGCCGCTGCGCGAGCGCCGCGAGGACATCCCCGCGCTCGCCCAGGCGATCCTCGCGCGCCTGAGTCAGCGCGCGGGCATCCAGCCGGTGCCCGGGCTCGCCTCGGTCACCGAACGCTACCTGCAGTCGTACGCGTTCCCGGGCAATGTGCGCGAGCTCGAGAACCTCCTGGAGCGGGCACTGGCCTTCGCGAGCGGCGATCTCATCCGGGTCGAGGATCTCGGCCTGCGACCGGCGGTGCTCGAGGCCGAGCTCGAGACCGCCGTCGCGGCCGGCGATGACGAGCCATCCGGTGCCGATGTCGGCGGGTCCGACCCCTCGCCGGGAAGTCCCCTGCCGGCAGCGGGCTTCGTGCTCGACGCGCACGGCGTGCCCGACTCGCTGACCCACTACCTCGATCAGGTCGAACGCGACGCGATCCTGCGTGCGCTGGAGCAGACCGGCCAGAACCGCACCGCCGCGGCCCGGCGGCTGGGCATCACCTTTCGGGCGCTGCGCTACCGCATGCAGCGGCTCGGCATCCAGTGAGCGGCGAGCCGGGTGCGGCGCGGCAGGCTGCGCCGGTGCCTGCGGGCTGGCTGCCGGGTGCCCGGGTGGTGGTCTCGCCCCATCAGGACGAGCGGCCCGATCCTGCGGTGGTCGATCTGCTGGTGGTCCACCACATCAGCCTGCCGCCCGGGCGGTTCGGTGGTGATGCAATCGAGCGGCTGTTCACCGGCACGCTCGACCCGGCGGCCCATCCCTTCTTCGCCTCGATTGCGGGCTTGCGCGTCTCGGCCCATTTCCTCATCCGCCGGCGCGGTGAGCTGCTGCAGTTCGTCGACACCCGGCGCCGCGCCTGGCACGCCGGCGTCTCGCGCCTGGGCGAGCGCGAGCGCTGCAACGATTTCTCCATCGGCGTCGAACTCGAGGGTGACGGCGAGCATCCCTTCACCGCGCTCCAGTATCGCCGCCTGGCCAGCCTGACCCGGCTGTTGTGCCGGCGCCACCCCTTGCGCTGGCTGGCCGGCCACAGCGACATCGCGCCCGGTCGCAAGACAGATCCGGGTCCGTTTTTTGACTGGCCCCGGCTGCTCGAGCAGCTAGAAGGCACGGGGCTGTCGAGACCTTTCTGACCGGAATGCCGCGCCGATGCTTGCGCTTCACGGCGCGATGCAAGGCGGCAGCGGCCTGTCCCGGTGCCCGATCGACCAGGCCCCTCCCGCTGGCGCTGCCGTCATCGCGCAGGAGCCGTTCGAGAACGCGTGTCAAGGCCCTCCCGGGCGCTTGCGTTGCGCTGCGGCCGGCCACTAGAATTAGTGGTTACAGGGTCGTCACAGCCCATATATAGTGGTCTTGTCGGCGTTGTCCCGGTCAGCCTTTCGCTCTTTGAATCGCCTTGTGCCGGCGACCCGCTCGACCGGCATTCGGTCGCGGCGTCGGGCGGGCGCCCACCCGGATCCCCTGGCTGCGATCGCAGCCATTCCTGATTCACACCGTCGTCGCTGGAGGAAAAGCATATGCAATGGGTAGGTGAGAACGCCCCCGTTTCCACGGTCAATCCGCTGACCGCCTGGACGGGCAACGCCCCTGAAGACGCCGCGGCGCAGGCGGCGCTGTTCGCCGATTTCAAGATCATCCGGCGCAACGGGGCGGTGGTGGCGTTCGAGCCGCACAAGATCTCGGTGGCCATGACCAAGGCCTTCCTGGCGGTGAGCGGCGGCCAGGGGGCGGCTTCAGCCCGGGTTCGCGAGCTCGTCGAGCAGCTCACCCAGGCCGTCATCCAGGCGCTGGTGCGCGGCAAGGCCGGCGGCGCCATCTTCCACATCGAAGACATCCAGGATCATGTCGAGCTCGCGCTCATGCGCTCCGGCGAGCACGAGGTTGCCCGGGCCTACGTGCTCTATCGCGAACGTCGCGCCCAGGAGCGTGCCGCCCGCCAGCAGGCTGCCGAGCCCGCGCGCCCCACGCTGCATGTGGTTGACGCCGGCGTGCGCCGCCCGCTCGACGAGGCCGCGCTCGGTGCGCTGGTGGCCGCCGCCTGTCAGGGGCTCGAGGCCTACACCAGCCCCGATGCCATCCTCGCCGATACCATCAAGAACCTCTATGACGGCGTGCCCCTCGAAGAGGTGCACAAGTCGACCATCCTGTCGGCCCGTGCCCTGATCGAGAAGGACCCCGCCTACAGCCAGGTCACGGCCCGGCTGCTGCTGCACACCGTCCGCCGCGAGGTGCTCGGCGAGGAGGTCTCGCAGGGCGAGATGGCCAGCCGCTACGCCGACTACTTCCCGATGTTCATCCGTCGCGGCATCGAGGCTGGCCTGCTCGATGGGCAACTGGCCAACTTCGACCTCGCCCGGCTCGGCGCCGCGCTGCGATCCGACCGCGACCTGCAGTTCGGCTATCTCGGCCTGCAGACCCTCTACGACCGTTACTTCCTGCACATCGATGAGGTCCGCATCGAGCTGCCGCAGGCCTTCTTCATGCGGGTCGCCATGGGGCTGGCGCTCAACGAGATCGATCGCGAAGCTCGCGCCATCGAGTTCTACGAGCTGCTGTCCACCTTCGACTTCATGAGCTCCACGCCCACGCTGTTCAACGCGGCCACCCAGCGTTCGCAGCTGTCCTCCTGCTACCTCACCACGGTGTCCGACGACCTCGACGGCATCTACGAGGCCATCAAGGAGAACGCCCTGCTCGCCAAGTATGCCGGCGGCCTGGGCAACGACTGGACCCCGGTGCGTGCGCTCGGCAGCCACATCCGCGGCACCAACGGCAAGAGCCAGGGTGTGGTGCCCTTCCTGAAGGTGGTCAACGACACCGCCGTGGCAGTCAATCAGGGCGGCAAGCGCAAGGGTGCGGTCTGCGCCTACCTCGAGACCTGGCACCTCGACATCGAGGAATTCCTCGACCTGCGCAAGAACACCGGTGATGACCGCCGTCGCACCCATGACATGAACACCGCGAACTGGATCCCCGATCTGTTCATGAAGCGGGTCATGGAAGGCGCCGACTGGACGCTGTTCTCGCCGGCCGATTGTCCTGACCTGCACGACAAGGTGGGTCGCGCCTTCGAGGAGGCCTACACCCGCTACGAGCAGAAGGCGGCCAGCGGCGAGCTCAAGCTGTTCAAGAAGGTGCCGGCGGTGCAGCTCTGGCGGCGCATGCTCAGCATGCTCTTCGAGACCGGCCATCCCTGGCTGACCTTCAAGGATCCCTGCAACCTGCGCAGCCCCCAGCAGCATGTGGGCGTCGTGCACAGCTCCAACCTGTGCACCGAGATCACCCTGAACACCGGACCGAGCGAGATCGCGGTCTGCAACCTGGGTTCGGTGAACCTGGTGGCGCACATGGTCGAGGTCACCGGTGCTGATGGCGTCACCCGCCAGCAACTCGACCACGCCAAGCTCGCCCGTACGGTGCGCATCGCCATGCGCATGCTCGACAACGTCATCGACATCAACTACTACGCGGTCGGCAAGGCTCGCAACAGCAACCTGAAGCACCGCCCGGTGGGTCTGGGCATCATGGGCTTCCAGGACTGCCTGCACCTCATGCGCGTGCCCTTTGCCAGCCAGGAGGCGGTCGAGTTCGCCGACCGTTCCATGGAGGCAGTCTGCTACTACGCCTACATGGCGTCCACCGAACTTGCCGAGGAACGCGGCCGGTACTCCAGCTTCAAGGGCTCCCTCTGGGATCTCGGCATCCTGCCCAAGGATTCGCTCGATCTGCTCGAGCAGGAGCGTGGCGGCTATGTCGAGGTCGACCGTTCCGAGACCCTCGACTGGGCCTCGCTGCGCCAGCGCATCGCGCAGCACGGCATGCGCAACTCCAATTGCGTGGCCATCGCGCCCACCGCCACCATCTCCAACATCATCGGCGTGTCGGCCTGCATCGAGCCCACCTACCAGAACCTTTACGTCAAATCCAACCTCTCCGGTGAGTTCACGGTGGTCAACGACTACCTCGTGCGTGATCTCAAGGCGCAGGGCCTCTGGGACGA
>NZ_CEXFHW010000058.1:0-20341 GCF_982640115.1 Quisquiliibacterium sp.
GGCGAGGTTCTCGGCCAGGCTGAAGACCCGCGCATTGAGCGTGTCGCGGGCAAGCTCGTCGAGGCGGCGGGCAGTGCCGTCGGCATCGTCCTTGAGCAGCCGCGCCATGGCGTCGTTGATCTGGTAGCTGATCTGGCCATGCTCCTGGACCACGATCTCGATCATGTCCTTCATGTGACCCAGCGATGCCGACAGCAGATCGACCGCCGTCTTGGAGATGGCATGGCGGCGCGCGCATCGACGGGTCCAGGCGGCCGCGTCAAGGGGCTTGATGCCTGCGGCGTCCAGGCGGCTCATGAGGATGAGCAGGCTCGACACCGTCTCGAAGTCGGCCGCCGGGCTGCTGACGATGTCATCGAGCGCGCGCAGCCCCTCCTCGGCACGATTGCGATCGCCATTGAGCGCGTGCAGGCAGACTTCGGCGATGCGCACCATGGCGGCATAGCGAAAGACCTCAGGCGCCTTGTCGCGCGCCATGGCCAGCACGCCTGCGTAGCGTTCGGCGTCCCGGACCAGTTGCGGGTTGCCCGCCGCCTTGGCTGCGGTGAGAAACATCAGCAGCATCACGGTCTGCGCGTCGAAGTCGCGATTGCCCTGGCTCAGCTTGTAGGCCTTGCTCAGCATGGTCTCGGCCTCGTCGGGGTCGCCCACCAGGAAGGCGAGCGAGCCGAGTTTCTGCAGGCGCATGACATTGGAGGGCGTGGCCTCGACCGCGCGTCGCAGCGTCTCCAGGGCCCGTCCGAGGTCGCCCTCCTCGAAGTAGACCCGGGCGAGCATGTCGTAGGCGTCCACATAGGCGCTCGATTCGCTGACCAGGGTCTCGAGCGATCCGCGGGCGCGCTCGGTGTCGCTCTCGGTGAGCGCCACCTGGGCCACGCCGAGCTTGGCCCAGGGCAGGGCCTTGGCCTCGAGGACCATGTCATACATCTGCTGCGCCTCCTTGTGGCGCTTCAGGTGCATGCTCAGTTCGGCGCCGATCCGCGCGGCGTCCAGCCAGAACGGATGCCGGTCGCGCACCATGATCTTGCAGCGGGTGAGCGCGTGCTCGAACGACTTTTCCTCGATGTTGGTCCAGATCGGCAGCAGGGCGATCTTCTTGTTCAGCGCCCGGTTGAGCCGCTCTTCCAGCGTGGACGGCTTGAAGGGCTTGAGCAGGTAGTCATCGGGCGCATTTTCGACCACCGAGGCGACGCGATCGTAGATGGCTTCGCCGGTGACCATGAAGAAGATGGTGTTGAAGGGCACCAGCCGCTTGGAGCGGATGTCGTCGAGCAGATCCTGACCGGTTTCAGCACCGCTGAAGTGGTACTCGCACAGGATCACGTCGTAGGTGTTTTCCTTCAGGTGCGAGCGGGCCTGCACGGGCCCGTGGACGGTCTTGACCTTGCCGATGCCGATGTCGCGAAGCACGCCCGAGACGGTCATGCGCGAGACATCCTTGTCGTCGATGATCAGCGCCTTCATGGCGCCGAAATCATCGTCCTGCGGCGCGCCGAAGGTGGCAGCGGCCGTGATTTTCGGTGGCGGCCTGGCGCCGGGCTTGGTGGTGGTGCTCACGACGGTCATGATGCCTCCGCGGTGTCCTGTCTGAAATCCATGGCCGGCCGAACTGCGGTTACGGCCCGATGATCGGGCGAGCGGTCCGGCTGGATGCCGGCGGGTCCGGCCGGGTGCCCTGTCGGGCGAGCGCCGGGCGGTCGGTTCATGCCAGCAGCGGCGAGCGTGTCCGCGCGCGCAGTGCCTGCGGCGCGATCGACTCGATCACGCCCTGCAGCTCCGAGGCCTGGATGGCACTGAGGTGCCGCCCGTGACGATCGAGCAGCCCCTCGGTAAGCTGGACGATCCGGGGGCTGCGGCTGTCGCGCAGCAGGGCCTCCAGCTGACGCGCGGCGCCCTCGATGTCGGCCTGCAGCAGCAGCGACATCGCCGCGCCGATCTCCTTCGCGAGTCGTTCATGCTCGGTTTCGATCAGCGCCGCCATGGCGGGTGAGTCCCGCGCCGCCAGGATCATGAGATTGGCGGCGATCCGGGTGCCGGCATGGCGCCTGGCCATGCGCCTGACCCAGTCAGCCGGGTCGCGGGGTGCCAGCTCGTGTGGGTCGAGACTGCGCATCAGCAACAGCAGGTACAGCGCGCAGGCGAGGTCGAATGCCGGACTCTCCAGTTGTCCGTCGAACGCCTGCAGGCTCGCTGCGGCCCTTGTCTTCTCCCCGTCCAGACACAGCAGCCGTACGGTGGCCATCTCGTTCAGGATCGCAAGCCGCGCGT
The DNA here is from genome assembly GCF_982640115.1 of Quisquiliibacterium sp. Taxonomy (NCBI): domain Bacteria; kingdom Pseudomonadati; phylum Pseudomonadota; class Betaproteobacteria; order Burkholderiales; family Burkholderiaceae; genus Quisquiliibacterium; species Quisquiliibacterium sp. Next base: position 2,269 of record NZ_CEXFHW010000058.1, read on the forward strand.
CGTCGGGGTCGGCGGCCTGTGCCAGCGCCAGGCGATCGGCGTGGGCCCGCGCATCGACGCCGGCCATCGCCTCGTCGGCGGCATGCTCCGCTGAGACCAGGACCAGTGCGAGCAGGGTCTGCGGATCGATCAGGCGCTTGCCGCTGGCCAGGCGGGCCGCCTTGTCGAGCGTCTCGCGGGCCTCGTCGAGCTGGCCCAGGATGAACGCCAGCGATCCGAGACTCTGCAGCCTGATCAGGTCGGCCGGAATGGCGCTCACCCCGCGCCGCAGTGCATTGAGCGCTGCGCCGGGGTCGCCGTCCGCGAGGTAGCAGCGGGCCAGACGCTGATAGGTGTCGCCCGCGGCGGGACCGGCATCGTCGCTGTCCAGCGCCCGGCCTTCCTCGGCCTGGGCGGGACTGCTCACCGGCAGGCGTGCCCACGGCAGCGCCTGCTCCTCCTGCACCAGCTCGTACATGCCGTCGGCCTCCCGGTGCCGCTTGAGCGCGAGGTTGATCTCGGCGCTGATCCGGGCGGCGTCCAGCCAGAAGGGCCCGCGCTGGGCAATCAATGCCTCGCAGCGTGCGAGGGCCTCGTGGAAGGCCTCCTGTTCCAGGCTGGTCCAGATCGGCAGCAGCGCGGCCTTCTTGGCCAGCGCGCGGGTCAGTCGGGCCTCCAGCGTGGCGGCATTGACCGGCTTGAGCAGGTAGGCATCCAGCGCGGTCTCGACCACCGCCGCCACCCGTTCGTGGATGGCTTCACCGGTGAGCATCACCAGCAAGGTCGTGAAGGGCACCAGCCGGCGTGCCCGGATGTCTTCCAGCAGCTCGAGGCCGTTCTCGCTGAAGGAGAAGTGGTACTCGGTGAGGATCAGGTCGTAGGGCTGTACCCGCAACTGTCCGCGGGCCTCGTCGGGGCTGGACACTGCCTTGACCCGCGCAAGGCCCATCTGCCGCAGCGTGTGCGCGATGGCCACGCGCGAGACATCGCGTTCGTCGACCACCAGCGCACTGAGACGGCTGAATTCGCTCTCACCGGGACGGGCGAAGAGCGCGGGCTTGACGAGTCTGGGAGGGACCTGATCGAGAAGGGGCATGGGGGCGTCAGCGAGTGCCCCCGCACTCTAGGACGCCTGGCCTGCGGATGAATCAACGAATACCCGGCGCCCGTGCCGCCTATTTCGAGGGTGCCTGCTGCACGATGCGTTCGCGGACGAGGCGTTCGATCTCGGCCTCGGGCAGCCCGAGCACCGCGCGCAGGGTGGCCTCGGTATGCTCCCCCAGGCGCGGTGAGGGCGATCGGATGGCGCCTGGCGTTCGCGACAGCCGCACCGGCACGCCCACCACTTTCACCGGCCCGGCCCGCGGGTGCTCCATCTCGACCAGCGTGCCTCGTGCCTTGACCTGCGGGTGATCGACGAGCTGGGCGATGTCATTGATGGCGCCCACCGGCACCCCGGCCTCGAGCAGCACCGCCTCCCAGGCCTCGAAGCTGCGGGTGAGGAAGACCTGCTGCAGGATGTCGATCAGCACCGCGCGGTTCTGTGCGCGCTGCTGGTTGGTCCGGAATCGCGGGTCATCGGTGAGGTCGGGGCGGCCGATCACCGGGCAGAAGATCTTCCAGAGCTTCTCGCTGCCCACGGCGAGCGCAAGGTCGCGCGTCTGGGTGCGGAAGGTCTGGTAGGGCAGCAGGGCCTTATAGGCGGTGCCCATCGGCCGGGGCAGTTCCTTGTCGGCGAGATAACCGCTGATCATGATGTTGAGCAGCGACATCTGGCCTTCGAGCATCGACACATCGATGCGCTGGCCCTCGCCGGTCTTGTCCTTGACCCGAAGCGCCATGACGATGCCGAAGCCGGCGTACATGCCCGCGGTGAGATCGGCGATGGAGACGCCGCAGCGCACGCCATGGCCGCCTTCCTCGCCGGTGACGCTGATCATGCCGCTCTCGGCCTGAAGGATGAGATCGAGGGCAGCGCGTTCGCGATAGGGCCCATCCTGGCCGAAGCCGGAGACCGAGCAGTAGATGATGCCGGGGTTGCGCTCGCGGGCGCGCTCGTAGCCGAGCCCGAGCTTCTCGAGGGCGCCGGGGCGGAAGTTTTCGAGGACCACATCGGCCTTCTCCACCAGCTTGAAGAAGAGCTCCTTGCCTTCGGCGGTCTTCAGGTCGATGGAGATGCCCTGCTTGTTGCGGTGCAGACTCACGAAGTAGGAATTCTCGCCACCCGGCAGGGGCGACCCCCATGCCCTGGCGATGTCGCCCGCGCCGGGGGTCTCGAGCTTGATCACGCGGGCGCCGAAGTCGGCGAGCATGGTCGAGCAGTGCGGCCCGGCCAGTGCGTGTGAGAGGTCGAGCACGGTGACATCTTCAAGAGGCATCTTCATGGCGTGACGGTTCCGCAGGCAGGGGCCCGCCCCGGTGGCGGGGGTCGACCGATGTTACCCGCGGCCCGCGGCATCGGGCAGGGCGAGGGGCGCGCGATCGTGCCGTTATCATGCCGGGCGTGGCCGTGCCGACGGCCGTCCCTCGACCCCTTTCCCAAGGCATTTCCATGATCAACGACCAGGCCCTGGACGCCCTGTTTCGCGAGGCGCGCAGCGCCAATCGCTTCCTCGACCGTGCGGTCCCGGATGACACGCTGCGTCAGATCTACGAACTGATGAAGATGGGTCCCACCTCGGCCAACTGTCAGCCTGCGCGGCTGGTGTTCCTGCGCACCGCCCAGGCCAGGGAGCGTCTGCGCCCGGCGCTGTCGCAGGGCAACCTCGAGAAGACCCTGGCTGCCCCGGTGGTGGCCATCGTGGCCCATGACACCGAATTCCACGAGCACCTGCCGCGGGTATTCCCGCACAACCCGGGCGCGCGCTCCTGGTTCGAGGGCGAGGCCAACCGCGCTGCGCGTGAGGCTGGCGCGTTTCGCAACGGCTCGCTGCAGGGCGGCTTCCTGATCATGGCGGCCCGGGCGCTGGGCCTGGCCTGCGGTCCGATGTCCGGCTTCGACAATGCCAAGGTCGATGCCGAGTTCTTCCCGGGCGGGCGGGTGCGGTCCAACTTCCTGTGCAATCTCGGCTACATCGACCCGGCCGGCACCTTCGAGCGCAGCCCGCGGTTCGCATTCGACGAGGTCTGCCAGCTGCTCTGAACGCAGCCCGGCCTCAGCGGGCGGGCCACAGCGCCCAGGCTGTCCAGGGCGCGGCCACCAGCAGCGCCAGTCCGGGAGCTACCCGCAGCGCGAAGCGTCCGCCGCCCGAGACCCACGCGGCAACGAGCTTGCTCAGGCTGTTGGCGCTGAGCGCAAGCAGCATCAGCAGCGCCGCCTCGGCGGGCGGGTGCCTGCCCTGCGCCACCAGCGAGGCGCCCGAGGCCACGGCGGCATGCACATCGACGAAGCCGGCGAGCGTGGCGCCCAGCCGTGCCGCGGCGGTGCCAAGGTGCGCGTTGACCCAGGCCAGCACCCAGGTGATGCCGGTGAGCAGCACCGCAAAGGCCAGGGAGCGCGGCAGGTCGAACACCCGGCCCGATGGGCTTGCGGCCGGGGCCGCGCCGCGGGTGCGCCACAGTCCGGGAATCGCGGCCGACAGGGCGCCGGTGGCGGCCGCGGCCAGCAGCGGGGTGATTGCCGACAGGGTGGGCGGCGAGATCGTGGCGCAGACCAGCGCGATCTGGATGACGGTGGCCAGGTTCGACAGCAGCGCGCCGCTGGCGCAGGCGCCGCTGAGCTCAGGAGTGTGTCGCGCCCGCGCGCCCATCGCGGCGAAGGTGGCGGTGCTCGACACGAAACCGGCGGCCAGGCCCGAGAGCGCCAGACCGGTGCGTGCGCCCAGCAGCCTGGACCCGATGTAGCCGGCCGCCTGCAGCGCGAGCAGCAGCAGCACCAGTTGCCACAGCGCGCGCGGGTTGAGTCCGGGCAGCCACGACGGCGCCTGGGCGGGCAGCAGCGGCAGCACCACCAGGGCCGCGCCTGCGAGCACCAGGGCATCGTGCAGCTCGGCCTCGGTCAGCACCTCGGTGGCGAAGCGGTGCAGTCGCGAGCGGGCGGCCAGCAGCACCGCGACGATCACCGCGGCGGCGCCGGCCAGCAAGGGGTCGCTGGCGGCGATCACGCCGAGCAGGAAGGTGACGAAGAGCGACAGCGCGGTGGTGATGCCGGGGTCGCGACGCGGGTGGCGCCACTGGTGGATCGCGGTCAGCGCCACCAGCAGCGCGGCGCCTGCCGCCACCAGCAGCGGCTGCGCCAGCAACTGGGCGATCGCGCCCGCCAGCGCCGCCATGCTGAAGGTGCGCACGCCGGCGGGCGCCCGCGCCGGGCCGCTGCCCTTGCGTCGCTCGCGCTCGATGCCGATCAGCAGCCCGCAGCCCAGGGCCACGGCCAGGTTCAGCCACGGCGTCGGCATGGATGTCATGACCCGAGTGTAGCGGGCGCGCCGGCATTCCATCACAGCCGTCCGCGCAGGCAAGCCATAGCATCCCAGGGGTGAAAAAGGATCGCCGCCCATGACCGCCGGCGCGCCCGGTGGCGCGGCCGACCCGCTGCTCGATCAGGCGGTGCAGCGGCTGGCCCACACCCTGGAGCGCTCGCTGCTCGGGGTGTGCGCCGAGGTTGCGGGCGATCTGGAAGGCGCGGCCGCCTTCGAGGCCAGTGCCCGTGACCGGCAGGCCCTGCTGGCAGCCGCCGGACTGCTGCGCCTGCAGAGCGCCGATCGGGTCACCCGGGCCGCGCGCGGACTCTCCGACCGGGCCGCCCGATGCCTGGCCTACGCGGCGAGCGAGATCGATGCCGAACGGGTGCTCAGCCTGCTGCAGGAGGATGACGCCGGCCAGCAGGTGCTGGTGGGCGATGTGGCCAGGGCGGTGAGGGCGATCGTCGGGGCCGATTACCTCTCGCTCATGGACCGGGTTCACGCCCTCTGGCCGGCGGCCTGGCCGGATGACGACCTCAACCCGCTCGGCGCGCGCATGCTGGCGTCGGCCGCTGTCGGTGCGCTCGAGCCGGCGTCGGGCGCGGTCGAGCCGGTGCCCTCCCAGATGCGGCGCTCGGTGCTGCGCCGGCTGCCCGCGGTACTGGCGCTCGCCCTGGAGGACATCGCCCGCTGGCTCGCCGATCCGGGCGGGCGCCTGTCCGGTCGCAGGCGCGATCCGCCCAGCGCAGCGTCAGGCCGGCCGGCGATCAGCCCCGGGGGTCGCGCCCTGGATGCCAGCCAGCACGCCGCCGATGCGGCCCGGCTGCTGGGATCATCGTCGCTGGCCGCCGCCGGACCGCTGCCGCTGCCGGCGCTGCCCACGCTGCAGCCGGTGGTCGAGCTCGAGCGCGATGCGCTGGCTTTCGCGCATGCCATCGGCGTGCCTCCGCACAGCCGGCAGGCCCGCGAGCGCTTCTTCGCCAACGCGAGGGCGCGCCTGCGCGAGGTGGGTGTTGCGCCGCCTCAGCTCGCCGTGGTGGATGTGGTCGCCGCGCTGTTCGACTACCTGATCGACGATCAGCGCCTGCCCGAGATCGCCCGCGCCATGCTCTGGCGACTGCAGCAACCGGCCCTGGCCCTCGCCTTGATGGACCCTGGCTACCTGGGTGACGAGCCGCGCTCGCTGCGACGGCTGCTGGAAAATCTGGGTGCGCTGGTGGCGGCCTATGGCGACCAGCTCGAACGCGGCGGGGAGCTCCATCGCCGGCTCGAGACCGTGGTGCGCGCGGTCGAGATCGTCGCCGGTGCCCTGCAGTCACGGGCCTTCGTGATGGCCAGGCAGGTCGAGCGCGAGTACGCCCGGGCGGCGCGCCATGTCACCCAGCTGGTTGAAAGACTGCAGCGCGACGCTGCCGCCCGCCAGCCGCCGGCCCCGGTCGGTCGCAACCGCCGCGACTATCGTCGGCGCCCGTCCGCGCAGCGCGAGCAGGAACTCACCGTGCGGCTCTCGGTGATGATCGGCGAGCGGCTGGAGCGGCACCAGGTGCCGGCGTCGGTGAGGGAGTTCCTGCTCACCGTATGGCTGCGGCAGCTGCGAACCACGGCCCTGCGCGACGGCGAGGAGAGCGGCCAGTTCAAGGTCGCCCTGCAGGTGGTCGATGATCTGCTCTGGAGTCTTGACCCGGCTTCGCGCAGCGCCGACGGCCGCGAATTCGCCGCACGCATTCCCCCGCTGATCCGCTTGCTCACCGAAGGGGTGCGCGAGGTCGGTATGGCCAGCGACGAGCTCAAGCCCTTTCTCGACGAACTCTTCCTCGTGCACCTGCGGCGCATGCAGGGGGACTCGCGCGATGCGCCCGCGCCATCCGCAGTTCCGACCCCGGCCGCAGCCCCGACCCCGGCCGCAGCCCCGCCCCCGGCCCCGACACCAGCCGCAGCCCCGACACCTCCGCCCACGCTTACCGATCGGCGCGCGCCCGGCGAACGACTGCCGCCGATCCGACCCGCGCGCCGGCGCGAGGATCGGCAGGGGCGCGACGGTGAGGGCGATCCTTCCGCCCAGGCAAGACTTCGGCAGGTGCTGTCCTCGCTCGATCTGGCCGACCTGCCTGCGCGGCCTGCCGCCGTGCCCGATGCCGGCGCCGATCCGGTGTCCCGACTGCGCCGTGGCGACTGGCTGCGGCTGACCGCGTCCGATCGCGGTGATGCCTACGCCAAGGTCGCGTGGATCAACGACAGCCGGACCGTGCTGCTGCTGGTGCGCCATCCCGACCGGCGAGCCCAGTCGATGCGGGCGGTGGAGCTGGCTGCGCGCTTTGCCCGCGGCGAGGCCTTCCTCATCCAGCCGACGCGGGATCGTCCGCCGGAAAGCTGACCACATGGTCGGCGTCGAAACGGATGCCGATCCGTTCCCCCAGGGCATGGTTGTGGTGGCTGGGCACGAGCGCGAGCAGGCTGGCGCCACTGGGCAGCCGCAGCGTGTAGAGGAACTGCGCGCCGCGAAAGGCCTTGCGCACCACCTCCGCCTGCAGCGGGCTGGCGTCGTCGTGGATCACGTCATCGGGCCGCAGCAGGATCGAGATGTCACCGCTCAGGCTGGCGCTCGCACCGGCCAGGGCCTGGTCGCCACGATGGCGGATCGGCAGCACGCCGAGCTCGAACCGCACCTCGGCCTGCCCGTCGCGCTGGTGCAGCCGGCCCGGCAGGAAGGAACCCATGCCGACGAAGTCGGCGACCGCCCGCGAGTTCGGTCGGTGGTAGAGCCGGTAGGGGGTGTCCCACTGGGCGATCGCGCCATCCTGCATCACCCCGATCTGGTCGGCCATCGCGAAGGCCTCGTACTGATCGTGCGTGACCAGCAACGCGGTGGTGCCGGCCGCCAGCAGAATCTCGCGCAGCTCGACCGCCAGCCGCTCCCGCAGGTCGGGGTCCAGATTGGAGAAGGGCTCATCGAGCAGCAGCAGCCGAGGCGCCGGAGCGAGCGCGCGCGCGAGCGCCACCCGCTGCTGCTGGCCGCCGGAGAGTTCATGCGGATGCCGCCCGGCCACCGAGCCCAGGCCGACCAGTGCCAGCATGCGGGTGATGCGCTCCTGGCGCGCGGCGCCGCGGCCTTCCGGACCGCGCAGGCCGAAGCCCACATTCTCGGCGACCGTCAGGTGCGGGAACAGCGCGTAGTCCTGGAACACGATGCCCACGCCGCGGTTTTCCGGCTCGGTCCACTGGCCTGGCCCGACCAGGCAGCGGCCCTCGAGCAGCACCTCGCCCGCCTGCGGCCTGACGAAGCCGGCGATCGCCCGCAGCGCGGTGCTCTTGCCGCATCCCGACGCGCCGAGCAGGCAACCGATGCGCCCGGCGGGCAACGCGAAGCTCAGGCCATCGACCACCGGGGCTCGCGCCCCCTTCGGGTCATAGGACACCCGCAGGTCGCGTACCGTGAGCGCGGCCTGCCGGGACGCGGCAGAGATCGGAGGGGCGGGTTGGGCCGAATGCATATAATTCTCGTTCAGCCTGATTCTACCGAAGCGCCATCAACATCCCTCCTGTCATGCCTGCCGCGCTCCTGCGCGGTCTGATGCGCGCGTCCTCGGCCACGCTCGGGGTGCTGGCCATCCTGGGGGCGCTCATGACCGCTGCGCCCGTGCTGGTGCTGGCGGTCATCGCCGGGTCGTGGCAGGGTGGGTGGGAAACGCTCGCGCATCTCGCCGGCACCGTGCTGCCGGCGGCACTGCTCACCTCGCTCGGCCTCGCGCTGGTGGTTCTGGCCACAGTGCTGCTGCTGGGCGTGGGTTCGGCCTGGCTGGTGGCGGCCTATGAGTTTCCCGGCCGGCGCTGGCTGTCCTGGGCGCTGATCCTGCCGCTTGCGATGCCGGCCTTCGTGCTGGCCTACGCCTACACCGACTTCCTGGACACCTCCGGTCCGCTGCAGACCGGTCTGCGCGCGCTCACCGGCTGGCCGGTGAGGGGCTACTGGTTTCCCGAGATCCGCTCGGTGCCAGGTGCCGGGCTGTGTCTGGGTCTGGCGCTCTATCCCTATGTCTACATGCTCGCCCGCAGCGCCTTTGCCGAGCGGCCGGCGTCGCTTGCCGAGGCGGCGCGTTCGCTCGGTCTGTCGCCGCGGGCCACCTGGTGGCGGGTGGTCTGGCCGGTGGCGCGGCCGGCGGTGGCGGCAGGTTGCGCGCTGGTGCTCATGGAGACCCTGGCGGACTTCGGCACCGTCAGCTACTTCGGCGTCGACTCGCTGACCGCGGGCATCTACCGGGCGTGGCAGGGCATGGGCGATCGGGTCGCGGCGGCGCGTCTGGGGCTGGCCCTGCTGGTGCTGGTCGGGCTGATCGCCTGGCTGGAACGGCGGCAGCGGGCCCGCATGCGCTTCTCGGCACGGGCCGCGCGGCCGTCACCGCGCGAGGCGCTGCGCGGCTGGCGCGCATGGCGGGCGAGCCTGCTCGCCTTCATCCCGGTGGCGTTCGGGTTTCTGGTTCCCGTGGCGCTGCTGGTGCGGGCCTGGCTCGGGGCCGACGCACCGATCGATACCCGCCTGGGCGCGTGGTTGTGGCACTCCCTGCTGCTGGCCGGGCTGGCCACCGCACTGATCCTGCCGGTGGCCCTGGTCACCGCCTATGCCGCGCGCGTGGTCGGGGGCCGGGCGGTTGGCTGGGCGGTGAGCCTGGCCTGCGCCGGCTATGCGCTGCCCGGGGTGGTGATCGGCATCGGTCTGCTCGGCTGGGTTGGCCTGATCGATCGCTGGCTCGGCATGCTGCTGCTCGGCGGCACGGCTGCCGCCGTGGTCTATGCCTACGGCGTGCGGTTCTTCTCCATCGGCTATCAGGGCATCGAGTCGGCCCTGGCGCGGATCAGCCCGGCCATGGATCAGAGCGCCCGCAGTCTGGGTGCGGCGCCGCTGGAAGTGCTGGCGCGTGTGCACTGGCCGCTGCTCAGGCCAAGCCTGGCCGCGGCCGGACTGCTGGTCGCGGTGGACTGCCTGAAGGAGCTGCCGGCCACCCTGGTTCTGAGGCCCTTCGATTTCGACACGCTGGCGGTCGCCGCCTACCACTTTGCTGCCGACGAGCGCCTGGCGCAGGCTGCGGTACCGTCGCTGCTGATCGTGCTTGCGGGGTTGCTGCCGGTGCTGCTGCTTTCACGGGCCTCGGGTGGGTCGGCAGCGGCCGCTCATGGCTGAGCGGCAGGGTGTGCCCCATCTGGCGAGCGTGCGGCCTCCAGACGGCTTGCCCGGCAAGCATCGCTGCGTTCTGCTATAGTGTGAGGCTTGCAGGCGCGTAGCTCAGCTGGTTAGAGCACCACCTTGACATGGTGGGGGTCGTTGGTTCGAGTCCAATCGCGCCTACCAGGATGCATCCGGCTCGGGCCCGGCGGTTCACAAGACTGTCGGGCCCGTTGTCTTTTCTGCCGCGGCCTTCTGCCTCGGCCTCGCTCAGGCGGCCCTGGGCCGCCGCAGCCACACCGCCAGCGGCCAGAGCACCGCCGCCAGGGTCATGGCCGCCAGCACCGCCGCCACCGGCCGTGAGACGAAGGGCAGCAGGCTGCCGTCGGACTTGATCAGCGAGGTCACGAAGTTCTGTTCGACCATGGTGCCCATCACCGCGCCGAGCACCAGTGCGGCCACCGGGTAGCCATTGCGGTCCATGAAGTAGCCGATCAGCCCGAACACCGCCACCGTGAAGACCAGGGCCAGGTTGTTGCCGGTGGCAAACGAGCCCACCGCGCAGAGCAGGATGATCACCGGCATGACCAGCGCGCGCGGCACGAACAGGATGTAGCGCGCCGAGCGGATCATCAGGATGCCCAGCGGGATCATGATCAGGTTGGCCAGGATGAACACGATGTACAGCGCGTACATGCTCGAGGCCTTCTCGGTGAACAGGGTCGGTCCCGGATTCAGGCCCTTCATGTAGAGCACGCCGATCGCGATCGCGGTGATCGTGTCGCCCGGTATGCCGAACAGCAGCGAGGGCACCCACCCCGAGGCGAGGCTGGCGTTGTTGCTGGCGCCGGCCTCGATCAGGCCTTCCGGATGGCCGGTGCCGAACTTCTCGGGCGTCTTCGAAAAGCGCTTGGACATCGCGTAGCTGATCCACGCCGCCATGTCGGCGCCGGCGCCAGGCAGCACCCCGATGATGATGCCCACGATGTTGCCGCGAACCTGCTGGCGCGGATGGGCCTTGGTCAGGGCCCATTGTCCGGCGAGGATGCTGCCGAAGCGGCGCGGGGGCGCGACCACCACCGGCTGCGCGGTGAAGGCCCGCATCACCTCCGAGACCGCGAACACGCCCACCAGCACCGGGATGATCTCGATGCCGCCGAGCAGATCGGGCAAGCCGAAGGTGAAGCGCTGGGCGCCAGCCGGGTTCTCGATGCCCACGCAGGTGATCAGCAGACCGAGGAACATCGATGCGATCGCCTTGACCGGCGAGGAACGCGCCACCATGGTCGCGCACATCAGCCCGAGCAGCGCCAGCCAGAAATACTCGAAGGTCGAGAAGCGGAAGGCCATCTCGGCCAGTGCGGGCGCCATCACGATCAGCGACAGCGTGCCGATGATGCCGCCGATTGCCGAGAACCACAGGCAGATGCCCAGGGCGAGTTCGGGCTGGCCCTTGCGGGTCATCGCGAAGGCCTCGTCGGTGTAGGCCGCTGACGCCGGCGTGCCGGGAATGCGCAGCAGGCAGCCGGGGATGTCGCCCGAGAAGATCGCCATCGCCGAGGCGGCGATGATCGCCGAGACCGCGGCGATCGGCGACATGTAGAAGGTGACCGGCACCAGCAGCGCGGTGGCCATGGTGGCCGACAGGCCGGGCAGCGATCCGACCACCAGACCATAGATCGAAGCCAGCAGGATGGTGAGCAGCACATCGAACTGCATCACCATCTGGAAACCCTGCATCAGCGTGGTCATGCTCAGACCCAGGGCAGGCCGAGCAGGCCCGCCGGCAAGGGCACCCGCAGCAGCTTGTAGAACACCAGATGCACCAGGGGCGGCGCAAGCAGCGCGAGCAGCAGACTGCCGCGCCAGCGCGCGCCCTGGGCGCGGGCCAGCACCAGCACCATCAGGGTGGCGGTCGGCCAGAAGCCGAGCCGCTCCGAGGCGACGTAGTAGAAGAAGAGCATGGCCGGCGGCAGCACCGCCTTCCAGGCGCCCGTGCCGGTTGCCGATGCGCGGCCGAGGCCGTCTGCGGTGGCCTCGGCGAGCTCGCCGGTCTCGCTCGCCACGATGCGTTCTTCCTCCTCGAAGCTGCGGCCCACGCCCCCCAGGATCAGCAGGCCGCACAGCATCAGCCCGATGCCGATCACCGTGGGGAACACGCCCGGTCCGATCTGCTGACCCGGCACCGGCGCCAGCTGGTACGCGCCCCAGCAGGTGATCGCCCCGAGCGCCAGCAGCAGAGCGCCGCTGGTGCGATCGGAGACCTTCATAGCGGCCTCTCTACTTGGCCAGTCCGGCGGCCTTCATGGCCGTGCCCATGGCGGCGTCACCGGCAGCCATGAACTTTGTGAAGCCCGCCGGATCGGCCCAGCGCACGCCGAAGCCGCGATTGCTCATGAAGTCGCGGAACTCCTTGGACTCGTTGGCCTTCTTCAGCGCGGCCACCACCCGGGTGACCACGTCGGCCGGCAGGCCGCGCGGGCCGGCGATGCCGCGCCAGGCGCCCACCGAGTAATCGACGCCGGCACCTTCCTTGAGCGTGGGCACGGTGCTGAACACCGGGTTGCGCTCCGAGGCCATGATCGCGAGGCTGCGCGCCTTGCCCGCCTCGACCAGGGCCCGCGACTCGGGCAGCGAGCAGGTGACCAGATCGAGGCCGTTGGCGGCGAGGTCCTGCATGGCGGGCCCGGCGCCATTGGACGGCACCCAGGCGACATGGTCGGGCTTCAGGCCCATGGCCTGCAGCCAGCCGATCAGGGCCAGGTGCCAGATGCCGCCTTGCCCGGTGCCCGAGGCCTTGAGCTTGCCGGGGGGCGCCGCCTTGATGGCATCGGCCAGCGCCTTGATGTTCTGGTACGGCGAGTTGGCCGCAACCGTGACCCCCGGCGGATCCTCGTTCATGAGGGCGAGCGGGGTGTAGCTGGTGGGGTTGAGCTCGGTGAGCTTCTGCCAGTGCATCATCGAGATCTCGACCGTGATCATGCCCAGGGTGTAGCCATCGGCCGGCGCGGTGGCGATCGCCGAGTGGCCGACCACCCCGGAGCCGCCGGTACGGTTCACCACATTGAAGGGCTGGCCGAGGTCTTTCTCCAGCAGGTTGGCGATGATCCGCGCGGTGGCGTCGGTGCCGCCGCCCGCACCCCAGGGGCAAACGATGGTGACGGGCCGGTTCGGCCAGGTGTTCTGGGCGCGCGCGGCGCGAGGTATCAGAGCGCTGGCACCCAGGGCGCCGGCGCCGGCAAGCACCTGGCGGCGCTGTTCAGAGGTCTTCATGAGGGTCTCCTCCCGGCTTGGTTCTTGTGGGCTTCAAGGCGGGCGCTGCGCGAGCGCAGGGCAGCGGGCGGACCGCCTCGGAGTGGACACTACGCCGCCGGCACGGCCGGGGGCAACCCGTGCCCCGGCGCGGGCCGATCGAATGGAATCCCGGCCGCGCGCGGCTCAGGCGCCGGGTGATACGCCCAGGATCTGCAGCCGCTCACGCACCTTCCCGAGCAGGGCGTCATCGCCGCGGCGGGCGTGGATGGCGGCGAGGTTGTTGAGCATCCGGATCAGGATCTGCCGCGATGAAGCCGGGTGCAGAAGCCGCTCGGGCGGCACGCCGAAGGGCGCAGCCCGGCGTGCGAGTTCGTCTCGATCGAGGCTGGCGCCGGTGAAGGGATCGATCACCGCCATGCCCTCGTGAAGATTCACCCGGACCAGGAAGTGTCCGGGGAAGGCGACGCCGTCGGCCTCCAGGCCCACCTGTCGGGCGAGTTCGGTGAACAGCACCGCCAGGCTGATCGGGATGCCGCTGCGGGTCTCCAGGACCCGGTGCAGGTAACTGTTGTCGGGGTCGTAGTAGTCGCGGCGGTTGCCGGCAAAGCCCTGGGTCACATGAAAGAAGTGCAGGGCGCGCTGCAGGCGCGCGGGCTCGGTGCTCGCCTGGCGGCAGGCCTGCGCCATGTCGCGGGCGAGGCGGTCGAACGCGGCAAGGCAGTCCTGCAGGTTCAGGTTGGGATGGGCGTCCAGGGCGAGCGATGCCGCGGCCTCGAGCAGCGGGATGTCACTGCCCTCGGCGCCGCCGACCAGCAGGCGGAAGTACTCGAGCGGCGAGACAGGCTGGTACATGCGATGGATCCGCGGGTGGGAGCGGCGGCCTGGCGGGGCGTGTGCGCTGCGGGCCGCCGACCGGCTCAGGCGCGGCCTGGCGCGGCGGTGCTGCCGGGGGCAGGCCGGCCCGCCGGAAAGCAGGGCTGGTCGCGATCGACCCAGGCCCACGGTGCCGCGCTCGCCGTCCAGATGCTGGCGGCCAGCGCCATGCCCTCCTGCCGATCCAGGCTGCCCACCTTGAGGATGATCTGCCGGGTGTCATCGCCATGACGGGTGAGGATCGGGCTGCCGCAATCGGCGCAGAAGTGCCGCTCGAGCAGGCGACCGCTGTCGGCGGCGCGGGCGAACACCCGTGTGGCGCCCCGTACCAGCCGGAAGGCCGATGCCGGCACCCGGGCGTTGATGCTCGCTGCCGTGCCGGTGGCGCGCCGGCAATCGGCGCAGTAGCAGGCCACGATCGCGCTCACCGGCACGGCCAGTTCATAGCGCACTGCGCCGCACAGGCAGCCACCGGTCAGCGGGGCGGACTCGGCGGTGTCGGCCTGCGGGCCGGCGGGACGGGCATCGATGCTCATGCATGTCTCGGTGAATGCGGCCTTCGCGCCGCTCGGGAGGGCAGTGTAAGGCCTTCCGCTCCATCGACCTCGCGCCGATCCCGGGCGTGATCGGCTCGTATGATCTCCCCTCCTTTCATCGCACCGTTCGAGGTCCTCATGCTGCTCGATGTCCGAACCTACACCTGCCGCCCCGGCATGATCCGCCGCCACCTGGCGCTCTACGAGCAGCTCGGCAAGGGCCCGCAGACCCGCCATCTCGGCCAGCCGCTGGCGTTTCTCACCACCGAGACCGGCAATGTGAATCAGTACATGCACATCTGGATGTACGAGAACGCCGCCGATCGCGAGCGGCGCCGCGCCGCGATGTGGGCCGATCCGGAATGGATCGCCTACACCGAAGAGAGCGCCAAGCTCGGCGCGCTGCACAGCCAGGAGAACCGGCTGATGTCGCCGGTGTCTTTCTTCCCTCTGGCTGCCGGCGCATCCCGCTAGCTTGACCCGGCCTTCGGGCCTGCCGCATCATCGCGGTCTGCGCGGGCCGGATCGGGCTCGCCACCTGCTCGCAACCCCAGCCCATCATGGTTATGACACCGCTGACTACCCGGCCGGAGCCTCACCGCTAGGTCGTTGCCGGCTGTCTGCTTCAGCTGAAACGCGCGGCCACAGGCCGCGTTTTTTTTGCCCGCGTCCGCCAACCCCGCTGGCTGGGAGGCGGCGCGCCGAACCCAGGAGTGTTCCCATGCCCAACATCACCCTTCCCGACGGCTCGGTGCGCCCGTACCCCGGTCCGGTCACGGTGGCCGAGGTTGCCCGCTCGATCGGGCCCGGCCTGGCCAAGGCGGCGCTGGCCGGCCGGCTCGATGGCGAACTGGTCGACACCAGCGCGCGCATCGAGCGCGACGCCCAGCTCGCCATCATCACCGAGCGCGACGATGCCGGCCTGGAGATCATCCGCCACTCCACCGCCCACCTGCTGGCCTACGCGGTGAAGGAGCTCTTTCCCGAGGCGCAGGTCACCATCGGCCCGGTCATCGAGAACGGCTTCTACTACGATTTCTCCTACACCCGCGCCTTCACGCCGGAAGACCTCGAACGCATCGAGGCCCGCATGCGCGAGCTCGCCGCGCGCGACGAGGCGGTGAACCGCGAGGTCTGGAACCGCGACGAGGCGGTGCGCTTTTTCGAGTCCATCGGCGAGCGCTACAAGGCCGAGATCATCGGCGCCATTCCGGCCGACCAGGCCATCTCGCTCTACCGCGAGGGCAGCTTCGTGGATCTGTGCCGCGGGCCGCATGTGCCCTCCACCGGCCGCCTGCGCGTCTTCAAGCTGATGAAGGTGGCCGGGGCCTACTGGCGCGGTGACTCGCGCAACGAGATGCTCCAGCGCATCTACGGCACCGCCTGGGCCAACCAGAAGGACCAGGACGCCTACCTGCACCGGCTGGAGGAGGCCGAGCGTCGTGATCATCGCCGCCTTGGCCGCGAGCTCGACCTCTTTCACATGCAGGAGGAGGCGCCCGGCCTGGTGTTCTGGCACCCCAAGGGCTGGACGGTCTGGCAGCAGGTGGAGCAGTACATGCGCCGGGTGTACCAGGACAGCGGCTATCAGGAGGTCAAGGGCCCGCAGATCCTTGACCGCTCGCTCTGGGAGCGCACCGGCCACTGGGAGAACTACCGCGAGAACATGTTCGTCACCGAGTCCGAGAACCGCATCTACGCGGTCAAGCCGATGAACTGCCCGGGCCATGTGCAGATCTTCCGCGCCGGGCTGCGCTCGTACCGCGAGCTGCCGCTGCGCTACGGCGAGTTCGGCCAGTGCCACCGCAACGAGCCCTCGGGCGCGCTGCACGGCATCCTGCGGGTGCGCGGCTTCACCCAGGATGACGGCCACATCTTCTGCACCGAGGACCAGATCCTGGCCGAGTGCGAGCACTTCACCGAGCAGCTGCAGCGGGTTTATGCCGACTTCGGCTTCACCGAGATCCTCTACAAGGTGGCCACACGGCCCGAGAAGCGGGTGGGCTCGGACGCCCTCTGGGACAAGGCCGAGCACGCCGTGATGGAGTCGCTGCGCCGCTCCGGCTGCGAGTTCGTGGTGGCGCCCGGCGACGGCGCCTTCTACGGCCCCAAGATCGAGTACACCCTGAAGGACGCGCTCGGCCGGCAGTGGCAGTGCGGCACCATGCAGGTGGACTTCAACACCGCCGAGCGGCTCGACGCCGAGTATGTGGCCGAGGACAACTCGCGCCGCCACCCGGTGATGCTGCACCGGGCCATCGTCGGCTCGCTCGAGCGTTTCATCGGCATCCTCATCGAGAACCACGCCGGGGCGCTGCCGATGTGGCTGAGCCCGCTGCAGGCGGTGGTCATGAACATCACCGAAGCCCAGGCCGACTACGCCCAGAGCGTTGTCCAGGCGCTGAAGAAACAAGGGTTTAGGGTGCAGGCCGATTTGCGCAACGAGAAGATCAACTATAAAATCCGAGAGTTTAGCCTGCAGAAAGTTCCGTACATCCTGGTTGTGGGAGACAAGGAGCGGCAGGCAGGCATGGTGGCAGTGCGTGCGCGTGGCGGAGCCGATCTGGGCGCCATGCCGCTTGATGGTTTCATCGAGCGGCTCTCCCAGGACATCGAGTCCCGTCGTGCCCAGCCGCTTCCGGCCACGCCGGTCTGAGCCGGGTCACCGCTGTACGGTGATCCCCAGGCCGCGCGGGGCAGGGGACCGGTGCGCCGCCGTTCTCATCCACTGACTGGAGGTCCAGACAATCGCTACCGAACGTTCGCATCGCATCAACGGCGAAATCACAGTGCCCGAGGTGCGGCTCATCGGGGTCGATAACGAGCCACTCGGTATCGTCGCTTTCCGGGATGCCATCCGCCTGGCGGAAGAGAAGGAGGTCGATCTCGTCGAGATCGCGCCCACCGCCTCACCGCCGGTCTGCCGCCTGATGGACTATGGCAAGTTCAAGTATCAGGAACAGAAGAAGGCCCACGAAGCCAAGCTCAAGCAGAAGATCATCCAGGTCAAGGAAGTGAAGTTCCGGCCTGGCACCGATGACGGCGACTACAACGTCAAGTTGCGCAATCTGGTCCGGTTCCTCGAGGAAGGCGACAAGGCCAAGATCACCCTGCGCTTCCGCGGTCGCGAGATGGCGCACCAGGAGTTCGGCGTGCGGCTGCTCGAGCGGGTGCGCACCGACCTCGATGCGGTCGGGCAGGTCGAGCAGATGCCCAGGCTGGAAGGCCGGCAGATGGTCATGATCATCGCGCCGCGCAAGAAGAAGTGAACATCGGGCCGCGCCCACCCGCGCGGCCCTGCAGCACCAGCCGCCTTGCGGGGCGGCCGGGGTCCGGCCTCAGGCCGGGCCGACACAAGCCGAGCGGGTTCAGCAAGTTCCGGCGTCAGCAGCCGGACACCTGTCAAGGCAACCAAGAAGGAAGCCAGGGGTTCCCATGCCCAAGATGAAGACGAAGAAGAGCGCTGCGAAGCGCTTCAGGGTGCGTGCCGGCGGCAGCATCAAGCGGGGTCAGGCGTTCAAGCGCCACATCCTCACCAAGAAGACCACCAAGACCAAGCGTCAGTTGCGTGGCTCGGCCGGCGTTCATGAGACGAACGTCGATTCCGTGCGCGCCATGATGCCTTACGCCTGAGGAGCTGAACCATGCCCAGAGTCAAGCGTGGCGTCACCGCCCGGGCCCGTCACAAGAAGGTTCTTGCCCTCGCCAAGGGCTATCGCGGCCGTCGCAGCAAGGTCTTCCGGATCGCCAAGCAGGCGGTCATGCGGGCCGGGCAGTACGCGTATCGCGACCGTCGCAACAAGAAGCGGGTGTTCCGTTCGCTCTGGATCGCGCGCATCAACGCCGCGGCCCGTGAGCACGGCATCAACTAC
>NZ_CEXFHW010000059.1:0-20228 GCF_982640115.1 Quisquiliibacterium sp.
TCCATCTCGCTCAAGGAGGGCGAGGCCGAGTTCCTGCGTCAGGCCCGGCTGGTGCGCCGTTACGGCGCCGCCGTGATCGTCATGGCCTTCGACGAGCAGGGTCAGGCCGACACCTTCGCGCGCAAGACCGAGATCTGCGAGCGGGCCTACCGGCTGCTGGTGGAGCAGGTGGGCTTTCCGGCCGAGGACATCGTCTTCGACCCCAACATCTTCGCCATTGCGACCGGCATCGAGGAGCACGACCACTACGCGGTAGACTTCATCGAGGCCACCTCGTGGATCCGCGCCAATCTGCCGCGGGCCAAGGTGTCGGGCGGGGTGTCCAATGTGTCGTTCTCGTTCCGCGGCAACGACGCCGCACGCGAGGCCATCCACACCGTCTTCCTCTACCACGCCATCCGCGCCGGCCTGAGCATGGGCATCGTCAACGCCGGCATGGTGGGCGTCTATGACGAACTCGAGCCCGAGCTGCGCCGCCGCGTGGAAGACATCGTGCTGCACCGGCCGCCCTCGCTGCCCGACGATCTGCCCGCTGATTCCCCCGAGCGCGGCAAGACCGCCACCGAGCGCATGATCGAGTTCGCCGCCACGCTCAAGGCCGGCGGCGCGCGCCGCGAAGAGAACCTCGACTGGCGCGGCACGCCCGAGGCGCCGGTGTCGGTGGAAAAGCGCCTGGCCCACGCCCTCATCCACGGCATCACCCAGTTCGTCACCGACGACACCGAGGAGGTCTGGCAGGCCATCCACGCCCGCGGCGGGCGGCCCATCGAGGTGATCGAGGGCCCGCTCATGGACGGCATGAACATCGTGGGCGACCTCTTCGGGGCGGGCAAGATGTTCCTGCCGCAGGTGGTCAAGAGCGCCCGCGTGATGAAGCAGGCCGTGGCCCACCTCATCCCCTACATCGAGGCCGAGAAGCAGGCCATCGCGGCGGCCGGCGGCGATGTCTCGGCGCGCGGCAAGATCGTCATCGCCACGGTGAAGGGCGATGTGCACGACATCGGCAAGAACATCGTGAGCGTGGTGCTCCAGTGCAACAACTTCGAGGTGGTGAACATGGGGGTGATGGTCCCGTGTTCCGACATCCTCGCCCGCGCCCGGGTGGAAGGGGCCGACATCATCGGCCTGTCGGGCCTGATCACGCCCTCGCTGGAAGAGATGCAGACGGTGGCGCGCGAGATGGAGCGCGACGAGTACTTCCGCCTGCGCAAGATCCCCTTGCTGATCGGCGGGGCCACCACCTCGCGGGTGCACACCGCGGTGAAGATCGCGCCGCACTATTCGGGGCCGGTGGTCTATGTGCCCGATGCCTCGCGCTCGGTGCCGGTGGCCCAGCAGCTGATCTCGCCCCAGACCCGGCCGAAGTTCCTCGCCGACCTGATGGCCGACTACGACCGGGTGCGTGCCCAGCATGCCGGCCGCAAGGGGCCGGAGCTCATCCCGCTCGAAAAGGCCCGGGCCAACCGGCCGGTGCTCACCTACCAGCCGGCCAAGCCGCGCTTCATCGGCCGGCGCGAGTTCCGCAACCACGACCTCGCCGACATCGCCCGCTGCATCGACTGGGGGCCGTTCTTCCAGACCTGGGATCTGCACGGCGCCTTCCCCGGCATCCTCAACGACGAGCTGGTGGGCGAGTCGGCCCGTCGGGTGTATTCCGACGGCCGCGCCATGCTCAAGCGCGTCATCGACGGGCGCTGGCTCACCGCCAATGGCGTGATCGCGCTGCTGCCGGCCAATGCCGTGGGCGATGACATCGAGATCTACACCGATGAGTCGCGCAGCCGCGTGGCGCTCACCTGGCACAACCTTCGCCAGCAGACCGTCAAGCGCGAGGGTGTGTTCAACAAGTGCCTGGCCGACTACATCGCGCCGCGGGCCGATGCCGGTGGCGCTGATGACTACATCGGCCTGTTCGCAGTCACGGCCGGCATCGGCGTGGAGCGGCGCGAGAAGGAGTTCGCCGATCTGCTCGACGACTACTCGTCGATCATGCTCAAGGCGATCGCCGACCGGCTGGCCGAGGCCTACGCCGAGGCCCTGCACGAGCGGGTGCGCCGCGAGCTCTGGGGCTACGCGGCCGACGAACGCCTGAGCACCGAGGAGCTCATTGCCGAGAAGTACCGCGGCATCCGGCCGGCGCCCGGGTATCCGGCCTGCCCGGAGCACACCGTCAAGCGCGCCATGTTCGAGGTGCTGCGCTGCGAGGACATCGGCATGAGCCTTACCGAGAGCTTTGCCATGTCGCCGGCGGCCAGCGTCAGCGGCTTCTACCTCGCCCACCCGCAGGCCGAGTACTTCAATGTGGGCCCCATCGGCGAGGACCAGGTGCGCGACTACGCGCGACGCGCAGGCCGCACCGAGGTAGACCTGCGTCGGGCGCTGGCGAGCCTGCTCGGCTGAGGGCGGGCCTCAGGCCCGGCCCTCCCGCACCCGCCGCTCCACCTGCGCCTTGATGTTGGCCAGCGCGGTGGCCGCCTCGGCGTCGATGCGCCCGATCATGGCCTCGGTGGGCGCCTTGGGGCGAGCCGGGTTGCTCACGGTGCGCCGATAGCGCGTGCCCTGGCCCACCGGCTCGAAGTCGTAGCGCACGATGATCGGCCCGATGAAGCCGGCGTGGGTGCGCGCCACCCAGCAGCGCGGCGAGTCGGCCTTGAGCACCACCCAGTCGAGCTGGATTTCTTCGCGCGAGAACCACTTCTCGCGGAAGGTCTCGCCGGTGATCAGCGGGCGGTCGGGGCTGTCCACCTCGTGGGACACCGCGATCCACTCCGGCCAGGAGCGGGGGTTGCTCACATAGTCGAACACCGCCTTGGGCGGGGCGTCGATCAGGATGTCGTGGCTGCGTTCGAAGGCAACGGTCTCGGTCATGGGGTTCTCCGGGCGTGTCGAGGCACGCGCCGCGCTGGTTGACTCGGTGTCGGGC
This sequence comes from Quisquiliibacterium sp., assembly GCF_982640115.1. Classification (NCBI taxonomy): domain Bacteria; kingdom Pseudomonadati; phylum Pseudomonadota; class Betaproteobacteria; order Burkholderiales; family Burkholderiaceae; genus Quisquiliibacterium; species Quisquiliibacterium sp. The sequence goes on from NZ_CEXFHW010000059.1 coordinate 2,924, forward strand.
CTGTCACGATACTGCGCCGGCCCTCTCTGGCCGCAGCGGATGCGGGGCAATGCCGGCACCGCGGTGGTCCGTTTCCGGGTTTACGGGAGGCCTGATGAAGATCGTCGACGCGCAGATCCACCTCTGGTCCACCGGGCTGCCCAGTCACCCGCATCGCCAGATCACCGCCTGGGGCATCGACGAGGCGCTGGCGGCCATGGACGAGGCCGGCGTGGATGCTGCGGTGATCCACCCGCCGCTCAGCTGGGATCCTCACGCCAACGCCCTGGCCGAGCAGGCCGCAAGCCTGCATCCGCGGCGCTTCGCGGTGCTGGGTCAGGTGCCGATTGACCGCCCCGAGAGCCGGGGCCTGCTCGCTGACTGGCGCAGCCGTCCGGGGCAGTGCGGCCTGCGCTGGCCGCTGCTGCGCCCCGACCAGCAGACCTGGCACATCGACGGCACCATGGACTGGGTCTGGGCCGAGGCCGAGCGGGTGGGTCTGCCGGTGGCCACCATGGCCGGCCGCTTTCTGAAGGACTTCGGCGAGATCGCGCGGCGCCATCCGCGGCTGCGGCTGATCGTCGATCACCTCGGCCTGGTGCGCGAGGGCCGCGACGAGGCCGCGTTTGCGAAGCTGCCCGATCTGCTCGCGCTGGCGGCGCTGCCCAATGTGGCCGTCAAGGCCACCGGCGCGCCGGGCTACGCCACCGAGCCCTATCCCTTCCCGCGCCTGGCCGAAGGCCTGCATCGCATCTTCGATGCCTTCGGCCCGAAGCGCTTCTTCTGGGGCACCGACATCACCCGCATGCCCTGCACCTGGCGCCAGTGCGTCACCCACTTCACCGAAGAGCTGCCCTGGCTCGCCGGCGGCGACGACCTGGAATGGGTCATGGGCCGCGGCGTCTGCGAATGGATCGGCTGGAAAGGCCTCGAGACATGACTTCCTCCGATCGGCGTGCGCTGCGCCCCGCAACCGCCTTGCGCGAAGCGCCCGCCGCCGCACGGCGTGAACCCCTCTCAGCCGGGCGGCGCAAACCCCTGGCAATGCTGGGCGGGCTGCTGCTCGCCGCGGGTCTGTCGGCCTGCGCGCCGCTGGCCACCGGCCCGGCCGCTGACGCCCGTCCGCCCATCGTCTTCGTGCATGGCAACGGCGACACCGCGGCGCTCTGGACCACCACCGTCTGGCGATTCGAGTCGCTCGGCTGGCCGCGCGACCGCCTGCATGCCATCGACCTGCCCGATCCGCTGGCCCGCGACGATGACGCGGTGGCCCAGGCCGGACGCACCTCGGCCGCCGAGCACATGGCCTTCCTGGCCGCCGAGGTCGACCGGGTGCTCGCGCGCACCGGAGCCGCGAAGGTGGTGCTGGTGGGCAATTCGCGCGGCGGCAACGCCATCCGCAATTACCTTCGCCAGGGCGGTGGCGCGGGCAAGGTCTCGCATGCCGTGCTCGGCGGCACGCCCAACCACGGCGTGTGGGCCCGCGCCGAGTTCCGGCCCGGCAACGAGTTCAACGGCGCCGGCCCCTTCCTGACCGCGCTGAACACGCCGCAGGGGCCGCAGGGGCTGGAGGTCACGCCCGGCGTGCGCTGGCTCACGCTGCGCTCCGACGGCAACGACAAGTTCGCCCAGCCCACCGGCGAGTGGATCGGTCGCGCTGGCTGGCAGACCGGAGTGGACGCCCGCGGACCCGAGCTGCGCGGCGCCGACAACCGGGTGCTGCCCGGCGCCGATCACCGCGAGGTCTCGTACCACGCCCGCGCCTTCGAGCAGACCTGGCAGTTCATCACCGGCCAGCCCCCGCGCGACACCGCGATCCGGCCCGAGCCCGAGGTGGTGCTCGATGGCATGGTGAGCGGGCTGGCGGGCAGCGCGGTCACCAACCGGCCGCTGGCTGGCGCGCGGCTGCGGGTGCATCCGCTCGACTGCGCGAGCGGTGAGCGCCGGGGCGCCCCCCTGCTCGAGCGGATCACCGCGGCCGATGGCCGCTGGGGGCCGCTGCGCACCGGGCCGACCACCTGCCTGGAGTTCGAGCTCTCGGCCGAGGGTTATGCCACCCAGCATGTCTACCGCTCACCGTTTCCGCGGTCTTCCGCGCTGGTGCACCTGCGCGCGGCGCGCCTGAGCGATGCCGACCGGGCCGCAGGCTCGGTGCTCAGCTTCACGCGTCCGCGCGGCTACTTCGGCCTGGGCCGCGACAGCATGAGCCTTGATGGCCGGCCGCTGCCCGGCATCGGGCCGGGCGTGCCCGGGCTGTCCAGTGCGCGGCTGGTGCTGCCGGCGGCCGCTTCGCGCACGGTGGTGGCCGAGTTCAACGGCGAGCGCATCGCCGCCCGCAGCTGGCCGGCAGCCGAGGGGCGTGTGTCGGTGATCGAGCTGCACCACTGAACCGGCTGCGCAGCCGGGGCATGCACGGCCCCGGCCGCCGCCGGGGCGATAATGCGGGTCAGACGCCCCAGGTCACCCGCTGCCTGGCGGCGATCGCCGCCTTGAAGAGATCCATCAGCGGCCAGGCGCGCTGGCGCAGGCTGACCGGGCGCGCCATCGGGGCCACCGCCTCATGGGCGTCGTCGTCTTCCGGGGTGGGCGGTGCTTCGGCATCCACCGCCGCCTGCAGCTTGCGCACCGCCTCGGGCAGATGGGTCGGTTCGAACACTCCGGCGGGCGCTGGCGCCTTGCCGATGATGCCCAGCAACTGCTCGGCCACCGGCTGGGTCATCACCACCGTGCCGCCCGCCTTGCTCTTGAACTCGTACAGCATGCCCGTCTCCCTCATTGCATCCCTGGCCAAGCATAGCCGGTCCCGACCTGCCGGGTCGCGCCTGGCCCGGGCCGTCGCCGTGCCGCTGCTGCTCGCCCTCGCCGCCTGCGCCCCCGACTACAACTGGCGCGAGGTTCGGCCAGCCGATCCGGCGGTGGCGGTGATGCTGCCCGGCAAGCCGGCCACGCTCACCCAGCGGGTGCGGCTCGACGGCCAGGACCTGGTGATGAGCATGACCGGCGCGCGCGCCGAGGGCATTGCGTTCACCGTGGCCTGCGCCGCCCTGCCCGATGCCGCGCCCGAGCGGCGTGAGCGCGTGCTGGCCGCGATGCGCGCCGGCATGCTGGCCAACATCGCCGGCACCGAGGAGCGGGCCGATGCGGTGACCATCCCGCTGATCGACACCACCGGCGCACCGCGCACGCGCTTGCCCGCCATGCGGGTGGCTGTCCGCGGCACGGTGCAGTCGCGGTCCACGGCCATGCGCGCGGTCTTCGTGGGCGAGGCCGGTCGGGCCTGTCAGGCGGTGGCCGTGGGCGAGAACCTCCCCGAGGAGGAGGCGCGGCTGTTCCTCGACTCGCTGCGCCTCGTCGCGCCGGCCGGTTGAGCATGGCGTATCTGCGCGGGCTGTCCGCGCTCACGGTCTTCGCCTGGTTCGGCGGCGCGTACTTCCTGTCCTACGCGCTGCGCTCGATCAACGCGGTGATCGCGCCCGAGCTGATCGCGCGCTTCGGGCTGAGCAATGCCCAGCTCGGCGCGCTGTCATCGGCCTACTTCCTGTCGTTCGCGCTGATGCAGCTCCCCCTGGGGGTGTGCCTCGACCGATTCGGCTCGCGGCGCACCAATGCCTTGCTGCTGCTGGTGTCGGCCTGCGGCTGCGCGGTGTTCGGGCTGGCCCAGGGCACCGGCGCGCTGTGGCTGGGTCGGGCGCTGATCGGGCTGGGGGTGGCCGGCGCGCTGATGTCGGCGCTCAAGGGTTACCGCTTCTGGTACCCGCCTGCGCGGCAGGCGCAGCTCGCGGCCTGGATGCTGGTGGTGGGCACCGGCGGGGCCATGGCGGTCACCGTGCCGGTGGAGATGGCCCTGCCCCTGGTGGGCTGGCGCGGCCTGTTCGCGCTGGCCGCGGTGGCGCTGACGGCGGTGTCGCTGGGCATCTGGCTGCGGGTGCCGCGCGACGAGGAGCAGGCGCTTGCGCCGCCGGTGCGCGGCCAGCCGATCTGGGCGGGCTATGGCGAGGTCTATCGCAGCCGGGTGTTCTGGCGCTGGGCGATCGCGGCGCTGGCCATGCAGTCGCATTTCGTGGCCCTGCAGAGCCTGTGGGCCGGGCCCTGGTTCACGCAGGTGATCGGCATGTCGCCCTCGCAGGCGGCCGGCGCGCTGCTCGCCTTCAACGCGGTGCTGCTCTGCGGCTTCCTGGGCATGGGCTGGCTTGCGCCGCGCTTCGAGCGCCGCGGCTGGACGGTGCTGCAGGTGGTGGCGGTGTGCGGCACCGGCTTCATCGGGCTGCAGGCCGCGATCGCGCTCGTGCCGGCGCCCTGGGCCTGGCTGCTGTGGCTGCCGCTGGGCGTGATGTCCACCGGCTACACCCTGGTGCAGACCCATGTGGCGATGAGCTTTCCGCCCGCGCTCACCGGTCGCGCCTTCACCGGCTTCAACCTGCTGATCTTCAGCGGCATCTTTCTGCACCAGTGGCTCTTCGGCGTGTCGGTCGACCTGTTTCGCGCCGCCCTCGGCGACACCGCGGCGGCCTTCCGCGCCACGCTGCTGGTGTGGGTGGGCATGCAGACGGTGGCCTTCGCGCTGCTGCTGGGCTGGCGCGCCGGGCCGCGCGCTTAGAATGCGCATGAGTCCACGCCTCGAGCCGACACGCCCCCGCCTGTCGTGTTGCCACGCAGCGACCCTGCGTCAGTCAGCCACTCCCGCGCCCTTTTCCCGATGATCCGCCTGAGCGAAATCAAGCTGCCGCTCGACCATGCCGAGCCGGCCCTCACCGAGGCCGCGGCGGCGGTGCTGGGCGTGCCGCCCACCGACATCGCGCAGCTCACGGTCTTCAAGCTCAGCCATGACGCGCGCAAGCGCCAGCTGCTGCTGGTCTACATCGTCGACCTCACGCTGCGCGACCCGGCGGCGCAGGCCGCGCTGCTGGCGCGTCATCGCGGCAACCCGCGCATCAGCGTCACGCCCGACATGCGCTATCACGCGCCGACGGTGCAGGCGCCTCCGGGGCAGCCCCGCCCGGTGGTGATCGGCTTCGGGCCCTGCGGCATCTTCGCCGCGCTGGTGCTCGCCGAGATGGGCCTGCGCCCGATCGTGCTCGAGCGCGGCAAGGCGGTGCGCGAGCGCACCCGCGACACCTGGGGCCTGTGGCGGCGCCATGAGCTCAACCCGGAGTCGAATGTGCAGTACGGCGAGGGCGGCGCCGGCACCTTCTCGGACGGCAAGCTCTACAGCCAGATCAAGGATCCGCGCCATCTCGGGCGCAAGGTGATGAACGAGTTCGTGCAGGCTGGCGCACCGCCCGAGATCCTGGTGGCGGCCCATCCGCACATCGGCACCTTCCGCCTGGTGAAGGTGGTGGAGAACCTGCGCGCCAAGATCATCGCGCTCGGCGGCGAGATCCGCTTCGGGCAGCGGGTCACCGACTTCCTCATCGACGACGGGCCGCAGGGCCGGCGTCTTCGCGCGCTGGCGGTCACCGATGCCGCGAGCGGCCGCACCGAGGAGCTCGCGGTCTCGCAGGTGGTGCTTGCGCCCGGCCACAGTGCGCGCGACACCTTCGCCCTGCTGCACGAGCGCGGGGTCTTCCTGGAGAGCAAGCCCTTCTCGGTGGGATTCCGCATCGAGCATCCGCAGGGCATGATCGATCGCGCCCGCCACGGCGTGCACGCCGGGCACCCCGCGCTCGGCGCGGCCGACTACCGGCTGGTGCATCACGCCGGCAACGGTCGCGCGGTCTACAGCTTCTGCATGTGTCCCGGCGGCACGGTGGTGGCCGCGGCCTCCGAGCCCGGCCGGGTGGTCACCAACGGCATGAGCCAGTACTCGCGCAACGAGCGCAACGCCAATGCCGGCATCGTGGTGGGCATCAGCCCCGAGGACTATCCGCTGATGCCGCGGGTGGGCGGTCGGGTGCATCCCCTGGCCGGCATGGCGCTGCAACGCGAGCTCGAGGCCGGCGCCTTCACCCTGGGCGGGGGCAACTACAACGCGCCCGGGCAGCTGGTGGGCGACTTCCTCGCGGGGCGGCCCTCCACCGCCTTCGGCGAGGTGCTGCCCTCGTACAAGCCGGGCGTGACGCTCACCGATCTCGGCGGCAGCCTGCCCGGCTATGCGATTGCCGCCATCCGCGAGGCGCTGCCGGTGTTCGGCCGCAAGATCGCCGGCTTCGACCGGCCCGACGCCGTGCTCACCGGCGTGGAGACCCGCACCTCCTCGCCCCTGCGCATCACCCGCGGCGAGGACGGCCAGAGCCTGAATGTGGCCGGACTGTTCCCGGCGGGGGAGGGTGCGGGCTATGCCGGCGGCATCCTGTCGGCCGGCGTGGACGGCATCAAGGCGGCCGAGGCGGTGGCGCGCACCCCCAGCACCACGCCGGCCACCAGCAACGCCATGCCGGCCAGCGTGAAGGGCCCCGGCGCTTCCCCCCGCAGCGCGAACGCATAGCCGAGCGCGGCCAGGGTCTCGAACACGATCAGCTGTCCGGCCAGCACGGTGGGCAGGCGCTGACTGGCGCGGTTCCAGAGCACCGAGCCCAGCCATGAGGCGCCCACCGCGGTGAGGGCCATGAGCGCCAGAAAGCGCAGCGGTTCCGGGCCGAGGCCCGGGGCGGGGTCCGTCAACCCGCTCAGGACCAGCCACAGCGCGGCGGCCAGTGGCAGCGTGGCCAGGCCCTGCGCGGTGGCCCAGGTGCCCGAGCCGGCCTGCGGATTCGCCTTCAGCCAGCGGGCGTTGCGGATGGGGTACCAGGTCCAGCAGACCACCGCGCCGGCGGCCAGCAGCGCGCCTACCAGCAGCTGTTGCGCTGACTGCCCCTGGGCGCGCAGGCGCGCGAGCTCGTCGGCATGGACCAGCGCGATGCCCGCGCCCAGCACCACCAGCGGCAGGGCCAGCCGGCGCCAGGCGATCTCGCGCTGCCCGAGGTTGGCGCAGACCGCGATCACCACCGGCAGCGTGCCGATGATCATGGTGGGCAGCGGCGCGCCAGCCTGCTGGATGGCCGCTGCCAGCAGCGCGTAGTAGGCGAGGTTGCCCACCAGCGCGAGCCGCAGCGCCTCCAGCCAGTCGGCCCGGCGCAGCCTGGCCAGGCCGGCGCGCCCGGCCAGGGCGAGCGGCAGCGCCACCAGCCCGAAGGCGAGATAGCGGCCGGCGCTGAGCTGCGCCGCGGAGTAGCCGGGCAGCAGCAGCGGCACGATGAACACCAGACCCCAGAGCAGGCCCGCGGCCAGCGCGCAGGCCACGCCGGCGGGCAGGGCTGCGTTCACGCGGGCAGGCCGGCGAGGGTGTCGGTCAGCGCGCTGCCCAGCCGCTCGATGAGGAGGTCGACCTGGGCTTCGTCGATGATGAAGGGCGGCGCCAGCACGATGTGATCGCCCCGGGTGCCGTCGAGCGTGCCGCCCATGGGATAGGTCATCAGCCCGCGGGCCATGGCGGCCTGCTTGAAGCGGGCGTGCACGCGCAGCGCCGGGTCGAAGGGCTCGCGGCTGGCGCGGTCGGCCACCAGCTCCAGCGCCATGAAGAGGCCGCGCCCGCGGATGTCGCCCACCCGCGGATGCCCGCCCAGATGCTGGCGCAGCCCGCTGGCCAGCCGCGCGCCCATGACCCGCACCCGCTCGAGCAGGCCCTCGCGCTCGAGGGTGTGCTGCACGGCCAGTGCAGCGGCGCAGGCCACGGCGTGCCCCAGGTAGGTGTGGCCGTGCTGGAAGGAGCCCGAGCCGCCCTGGATGGCCTGGTAGATGCGCCGCGACAGCAGCATGGCGCCGATGGGCTGATAGCCCGCGCCCAGACCCTTGGCGATGGTGGCGATGTCGGGGCTGATGCCCTCGGGCTCGCAGGCCCACAGGCTGCCGCAGCGGCCCATGCCGCACATCACTTCATCGAGGATGAGCAGCACGCCGTGGCGATCGCAGACCTCGCGAATGCCGCGCCAGTAGCCCGGCACCGGCTCGAGCACGCCGGCGGTGGCGCCCCCGACGGTCTCGGCCACAAAGGCGATCACGCGCTGCGGGCCCAGGCGCTGCAGGGTGAGGTCGAGCTCGCGCACCAGCCGCTCGCCATAGGCGGCGGCCGACTCGCCGGGCAACTGGTCGCGATAGGCATAGCAGGGCGAGACCTGCTCGGTGGCCATCAGCAGCGGCGCGTACTGCCGCCGCCGCGCGGCGTTGCCGCCCACGGCGAGCGCGCCCAGGGTGTTGCCGTGGTAGCTCTGGCGGCGCGACACGAAGAGCTTGCGCTGCGGCTGGCCGATCTCGAGGAAGTACTGGCGCGCGAGCTTGAGCGAGGCCTCGATGGCCTCGGAGCCGCCCGACACGAAGTAGGCATGCGACAGCCCGGCCGGGGCGCGCGAGACGAGATGCTCGGCGAGCGACTCGGCCACCTCGGTGGTGAAGAAGCTGGTGTGGGCATAGCTGAGCCGATCGAGCTGGCTGCGGATGGCCTGGGCCACCGCCGGGTGGCCGTGCCCGAGGCAGGACACCGCCGCGCCGCCGCAGGCATCGAGGTACTGCCGGCCCGTATCGTCGGTGATGTAGACGCCCTCGCCCGAGACCGCGCGCGGCGGCAGGTGGCTGAGGGCGCGATGCAGGATGGCGGTCATGGCGGGCCGGCAGGGTCGGGCGGAGCGCCGAGAATAGCCGACTGGCGGTAGTGCACGGCCTCGGTGGCATGGGCCGGCAGGATGGCCGGCTGGTCAGCGAGATCGGCGATGCTGCGGGCCACCCGGAGCACCCGATGCAGGGTGCGCGCCGACCAGTGCCAGCGCTGGGCGGCGCGCTGCACCAGGGCCAGCGCGGCCGGCTCGGCCCGGCAGTGCGCCTCGATGCCCGCCGGACTCAGCCCGGCATTGGGCACGCCCTGCCGGGCCAGGGCGCGGGCCTGCGCAGCGGCCACCCGACGCGCGGTGGCGGCGCTGCCCCCGGGCCCCTCGGGCCCCTGCCCGGGCGGTGGGCAGCCGAGCAGCTCCTGCGCGCTGACCGCGGCGACATCGATCTGGAGGTCGATACGGTCGAGCAATGGGCCGGAGAGCCGATGCCGGTAGCGCGCCGGCGCCCCGGGCGGACACACGCAGGCCCGGATGCCCGAGCCATGATGGCCGCAGGGGCAGGGATTCATGGCCGCCACCAGCTGGAAGCGCGCCGGGTAGCTGGCCTGGCGCGCCGCCCGCGAGAGCGTGACCGAGCCGGTTTCCAGGGGCTCGCGCAGCCCCTCCAGCGCGGCGCGCGGGAACTCGGGCAGCTCGTCGAGGAACAGCACGCCATGATGGGCCAGGGTGATCTCGCCCGGCCGCGGCGGATTGCCGCCGCCCACCAGCGCCGCCACCGAGGCGCTGTGGTGCGGGGCGCGCAGCGGCCGGCGCCCCCACTGGGCGGGCAGGAAGCCCCCGCTCACCGAGGCGACCAGCGCGCAGGCCAGCGACTGCTCGTGGGCCATGGGCGGCAGCAGCCCGGCCAGGCAGCCCGCGAGCAGGCTCTTGCCCGCGCCGGGCGGGCCCACCATGAGCAGCGAGTGGCCGCCCGCCGCGGCGATCTCGAGCGCCCGCTTGGCCTGGGCATGACCGCGCACCGAGGCAAGATCAGGCACCGCCGGGGCGGCGGGCTCAGGGGTGCGATGCGCGGCCCGGGGCAGCGGTGCGTCGCCGCGCAGGTGAGCGCAGACTTCGGTGAGATCGCTGGCCAGCAGGGCCTGGCCGTCAGGCAGCAGCTCGGCCTCGGCCTGGCAGGCGGCGGGCAGCACCAGGCGCCGGCGAGGGTCGTCGGCCTGCAGGGCCAGCAGCATGGCGAGCACCCCGCGGATGGGCCGTACCTGCCCGGTGAGCGAGAGCTCGCCCACGAAGGCGAGGCCTTCGAGGGCCTCAGCGGGCACCTGGCCGCTGGCGGCGAGGATGCCCACCGCGATGGGGAGATCGAAGCGGCCGGAGTCCTTGGGGAGGTCGGCCGGGGTGAGGTTGACGGTGATGCGCCGGCTGGGCACCTGATGCCCGGCCTGCAGCAGTGCGGCGCGGACGCGGTCGGCGCTCTCGCGCACGGCGGCCTGTGGCAGGCCGACCAGATGCAGCGCCGGCAGCCCGTTGGCGAGGTGGACCTCGACCCGCACCTCGGGTGCCTGTAGGCCCACCAGGGCGCGGGAACGGACGACGGCAAGCGACATGCGGCTGGGGCGAGCGAGGGGTGCCCCAGTCTAGGCCGGGCAGTGACGCGGCTGGGGATGCGGGCCTCGGCCCTGCGGCTCAGCCCGATGGCCGAGGGGCAGCGCCCCGGCCAGCCTTTCGTCAGATCTTCAGGCCGAGCTCGCGGATCATGCGCCCCCAGACCTGGAGCTGGTCGCGCTGGTAGCGCAGCGCCTCGTCGCGGGTGGAGGGGATGGGCACCAGGCCCGCGCGGTTGAGCGAGGCCCGAACCTCGGGGTTGTTGAGCGCGGTGCCGGCCTCGGCATTGAGCCGGTCGAGAATCTCGGTGGGCGTGCCGGCCGGCGCGGTGAGCATCCACCAGCCGGAGAAGTCGGGGGGCGTGGGCACACCCTGCTCGGCATAGGTGGGCGTGTCGGGCAGCAGGGGATGCCGGGTGGGCCAGGGCACCGCCACCACCTGCACCCGGCCGCCGCGGATCATGGGCAGCGCGGCGGGCACATCGCTCACCATGAGCTGGACATGGCCGGCGGCGAGATCGACCAGCGCCGGCGGCGTGGACTTGTACTGCACATGGGCGATGTTCAGGCCCTGGGTGCGGGCGAGGTGGCCCATGTACGAGATGCCGCCGGTGTTGCCGCTGGCGTAGCTGAGCTTGCCCGGGTTGGCCTTCACATGGTCGATCACCTCGCGCACCGTGCGTCCCGGGATGCCCGGCGCGGTCAGCAGCACATAGTTCACCGAGGCCACCAGCGAGGCGAAGACCAGCTCCTTCGCCACATCGTAGCCAGGGTTGTCGATCATGCCGCCGGGATTGGCGGCCAGCCCCGAGTTGGTGAGCAGCCCGAGGGTGTAGCCGTCGGGCGCGGCCTTGGCCACCATCGCGCAGGCGATGGCGGTGTTGGCGCCCGGCCGATGCTCGATCACGAAGTTCTGCTTCAGCGCGCGCGACATCGGCTCGACCAGGGTGCGGGCCAGGGTGTCGGTGCCCGAGCCCGGCCCGAAGGGCAGGATCAGGCGGATGGGCCGGGTTGGCCAGGCCTGCGCCCGGCCCAGGGCAGGACTCAGCGCCAGCGCGGCGGGCAGGGCGCTGGCGAGCAGTCGGCGGGTGCGGTCCATGGCGGTCTCCTCGTTTGGCGGGCAGGCTGCGGCAGCCCACTATAGCGAGCCGGCCGCGCCGGCCATTCCGCTTCCGGCGCTATGCTTGCCGCGACAACTTCTGGAGCGTCGGCATGGGCGATGTGTATGTGGTGGGGGTGGGCATGACCGCCTTCGGCAAGTTTCTGGACAAGTCGGTCAAGGACCTCACCCGCGAGGCGGTGCTGGCCGCGCTGGCTGACGCCGGCATCGGCCGCGAGCGCATCGACTCGGCCTTCTTCGCCAATGCGGCGCAGTCGGCCATGGAGGGGCAGTTCATGGTGGGCGGCGAAATTGCCCTGCGCGACTGCGGCATCGCCGGCATCCCGATCGTCAATGTCGAGAACGCCTGCGCCAGCGCGAGCACCGCCTTCCACCTTGCCTGGACGCGGCTGAAGGCCGGCGTGTCCGACATCGCGCTCGCGGTGGGCGCCGAGAAGATGTATCACGCCGACAAGGCGCGCAGCTTCGCGATCTTTGACGGTGCCTGGGATGTGCACCAGGCGCAGGCCAGCAGCCGCGACCTGCTCGCCCTGGGCGAGGGCGTGTCGCCGCCACCGGGCACGCCCTGGGAGAGCGGCCCGCGCAGCCTGTTCATGGATGTCTACGCGGCGCTGGCGCGCTTCCACATGAAGACCTTCGGGTCCACCGAGCGGCAGCTCGCCGCGGTGGCCGCCAAGAACCACTTCCACTCCACGCTCAATCCGCTCTCGCAGTTTCGCAACGACATGAGCATCGACGAGGTGCTGGCCGCGCGGATGATCTCCTGGCCGCTCACCCTGCCGATGTGCTCGCCGATCAGCGATGGCGCCGCGGCGGCGGTGCTGGTCACCGAGCCGATGCTGCGTCACTTCGACCGCTCGCGCGCGGTGAAGGTCTGCGCCAGCGTGCTGGCCAGCGGCCAGGCGCGCGACCCCGCGCAGGTCGATCGCCACATCACCCATCTTGCGGCCAATCGCGCGTATCAGATCGCCGGCCTCGGGCCGCAGGACATGTCGCTGGCCGAGGTGCACGACGCCACCGCGTTTGCCGAGATCGTGCAGACCGAGAACCTGGGCTTCTGCGCGTTCGGCGAGGGTGGCCTGATCGCCGAGCGCGGCGACACGCGGCTGGGCGGGCGCATCCCGGTGAATGTCTCGGGCGGTCTCGAACGCAAGGGCCATCCCATCGGCGCCACCGGCCTTGGCCAGATCGCCGAGCTCACCTGGCAGCTGCGCGGCGAGGCCGGGCCGCGGCAGGTGGCCGATGCGCGCTTTGCCATCGCCGAGAACGGCGGCGGCTTCATCGGCTGCGAAGAAGCCGCGGCCTGCATCACCATCCTGGGGCGGGCCTGATGAACACCGCCGGCTTTCTCGCCGCCACCGCGCGCAGCTTCGGCGAGGCCCGCGCGGTCTCGGTCGGCGATCGCCTCATCCACACCTACGCCCAGCTGCACGAGCGGGTGGCGCGGCTCGCCGGCGGGCTGCGCCGTCATCCCGCGGTCACGGCCGGCGACCGCATCGCGCTGGTGATGAAGAACAGCGCGCCGTACTTCGAGCTGATGTGGGCGGCCTGGCATGCCGGCCTGTGCGTGGTGCCGGTCAACGCGAAGCTGCATCCGCGCGAGGTGGCGTTCATCCTCGAGAACTGCGGCGCGCGGCTGTGCTTCGTGTCGCCTGACCTGGGCATGGACTTCACTGCGATGGGCGGCCAGCCGCCGGCCCTGGCGGCGCTGATCAGCGTCGACGATGACGCCTACCGCGCGCTGTGCCGCGCCGATCCGCTGCCCATGCAGGCGGTGGCCGAACACGATCCGGCCTGGCTCTTCTACACCAGCGGCACCACCGGCCGGCCCAAGGGCGCCACGCTCACGCACCGCAACCTGCGCGCGATGGCGCTGCGCTACTACGCCGACATCGATTCGGTGAGCACCGAAGACACCATGCTGCATGCCGCGCCGCTGTCGCACGGCGGCGGCCTGTACTCGCTGCCGCAGATCGCGCGCGGCGGCCATCAGGTGGTGCCCGAGTCGCAGGGCTTCGATCCGTCCGAGATGGTCGATCTCATCGGCCGCTACCGGCAGGTGTCGTTCTTCGGCGCGCCCACCATCGTGATGCGCATCGTCAACCATCCCGGCGCCGCGCGGCTGCGCGCCGAGCACATGAAGACGCTGTTCTACGGCGGCGCGCCGATGTACCTGGAAGACCTGCGCCGGGCCATGACGGTGTTCCCCGGCTCGCTGCTGCAGATCTACGGTCAGGGCGAGACGCCCAACACCATCACCAGCGTGTCCAAGGCCATGCACGCTGACAGCGCGCACCCGCGCCACGCCGAGCGCCTGAGCTCGGTGGGCATCGCGCGCACCGGCGTGCAGGTGCGGGTAGTCGACCCCGATGACCGCGACCTGCCGCCGGGCGAGATCGGCGAGGTGATCTGCCGTTCCGAGGTGACCATGGCCGGCTACTGGAACAACCCGCAGGCGAGCGAGGCCGCGCTGCGCGACGGCTGGCTGCGCACCGGCGACCTCGGCAGTTTCGACGCCGATGGCTTTCTCACCCTGAAGGACCGCGCCAAGGACCTGATCATCTCGGGCGGCACCAACATCTATCCCCGCGAGGTGGAGGAGGTGCTGCTGCTGCATCCGGCGCTGGCCGAGGTGTCGGTGGTGGGTCGTCACCATGCCGACTGGGGCGAGGAGGTGGTGGCCTTCCTGGTGGCGCGGCCCGGTCAGCGGGTGAGCGACGCGGAACTCGATGCGCTGGTGGTGGCGCACATCGCGCGCTTCAAGCGGCCCAAGGCCTACTTCCGGCTTGAGGCGCTGCCCAAGAACAACTACGGCAAGGTGCTCAAGACCGAGCTGCGGGCCCGGCTGGCTGAGGCTCAGCGGTAGGCGGGGTCTCGCGGCGGGGTGGACAGCATGACCACCTGCGCCCCGCCGGGGCCGGCGCGCAGCATCGGCGCCGGATCGTCGGCGGCCGCGAACAGGCTCTCCCAGGGTGTGAGGGTGAGGCCCTCGTGCTCCAGGCTGCCGGCGAGCACGAACACGAACTGGCCCTGGGCGGCCGGGATGGCCTGCGAGCGCACCGAGCCGCCGGGCGGCAGTTCGGTGACGATGGCGGCCAGACCGTCGGGCTCGGGCGCGATCAGCACCTGCTGGCGCACCGCGGTGAGCGCGGCCAGGGTCGCGGTGTCGGGCACGGCGATGGGCCCGGCGGTGGCGTGGCGGCGCGGGCCGCGCAGCAGCTTCTCGCCGGCATCGGCCACCGGCACGAAGCCGCTCTCGCACACCGGCCGGATGGTGAAGTACTTGACGCCCTGCGGCCCGGAGACCAGCGGTCCGTAGCCGGTGTAGGCGCCGGCGTAGTGCACCGTCACCGGGCCCAGCGGGTTGCGGCCGATGGTGCCGCCGCCTTCGACGAAGAGCTGGAACTGGTTCTGCCGGTGGAAGTGCGGCACCAGCGTGGTGTTGGGCGGTTGCTCGACCAGGAAGGCGGTGGGCGAGAGCACCGGATCTTCGCCGCTCTCGAGCCACTCGGACTTGTGGAAGGTGTCCTGCATCACCGGCACCGCGCGGCGGCGGCGCTGCCCGTGTTCCCTGGTGCCCAGCACGATCATGTCGGTCTCCCGGGTTCGGCCGGCGCAGCGGGGCTGCCGGCGCTGGCGCCGCTGGCGGCGGCTTCGAGTTCGGTGATCCGCGCCTCGAGCCGCTCCACCCGCTGGCGCATGCCGGCGGCCCATTGCGCATAGGCCTCGAGCTCGGAGCGGGTGGCCAGGTCGAACTGGGCGAGGCCCTGTTCGAGCACCACGCGCAGCCGGCGCGACAGGTCGGCGGCAGCCGGCGCCTCGGCCACCACCCGCGACAGGCGTGCAAGCAGCTCATCCAGCGGATCGGGTCGGTTCATGGCAGCAGGGGATTGAACGGCTGACCGGGGCGGACAACGGCGTTGGTCCAGTCTAGCACCGCGCCGACGCGCCGCATGGCGTGGTGGCGCGCCTTGCGCCATGGTGTGCACCAAAACAGGGATTTGCGCTTTAGCGCACCAAAAAAGTGCTTTCACCGGGCTGGAGAGCGGGGATTGCGGGCGGATCGGGCGCAGGAAGCCGGATCGAGCGAGGTGGCACGGTAAATGCAAGACCGTGCGAACCCATCCCCGCCCCGGTGCGGGGCCGCTTTCCACGATCCCATTCACGCCAGGAGCGCCATCCATGAAAAAGCTGATCGCCGCGGCAGGTCTCGCTGCCCTCACCGCCACCCTCCCGACCCTGAGCGTCGCCCAGGACAAGAAGGAGGCCTCGCCGCACACCTTCACCGGCAATGTCGGTTTTGCCTCCGAGTACCGCTACCGCGGCATCGCGCAGACCAACGGCAAGCCCGCCCTGCAGGGTGGCTTCGACTACTCGCACGCCAGCGGCTTCTATCTGGGCACCTGGGGCAGCAATGTGAGCTGGATCTCCGACCAGTCCACGACCGCAGCCCCGGTCAGCAACAGCCTGGAACTCGACCTCTACGGCGGCTACAAGGGCGCCGTGGGTGACCTGGGCTATGACATCGGCCTCCTGCAGTACCTCTATCCGGGCTCCTACCCCGCCGGCTTCACCAAGCCCGACACCCTGGAAGCCTATGTGGCCGGCACCTGGAAGATGCTGACCCTGAAGTACTCGCACTCGCTGACCAACACCTTCGGCTACGCCAGCAGCAAGGGCTCAAGCTATCTCGACCTGACCGGCAACTTCGAACTGCCCGCCGGGTTCACCCTCGTGGCGCACGTGGGCATGCAGACCATCGCCGCCGGCGCCGGTCGGGCCAAGTCCGACTGCTCCTACACCGACTGGAAACTCGGTGTCACCAAGGATGTCGCCGGGCTGACCTGGGGCCTGTCCTACATCGACACCAACGCCAAGGGTGGCGTGGGTCAGTGCTACCGCAACGCGTACTCCCGCGACATGGGCAAGGGCGTGGCGGTCCTGTCGGTCACCAAGACCTTCTGATTCCACTGTCATGAACCAGAGGCCGGCCCCTGGGGGCCGGTCGAGAGGGAGATTCCAGTGAAGCTGATCACCGCAATCATCAAGCCGTTCAAGCTCGACGAGGTCCGCGAGGCGCTCTCGGGCATCGGCGTGCAGGGCATCACGGTCACCGAGGTCAAGGGCTTCGGGCGCCAGAAGGGCCACACCGAGCTCTACCGCGGCGCGGAGTATGTCGTCGACTTCCTGCCCAAGGTGAAGATCGAGGCCGCCGTGGCCGAGAACCTGGTCGAGCGCGCCATCGAAGCCATCGAGGGCGCGGCGCGCACCGGCAAGATCGGCGACGGCAAGATCTTCGTCTATGACCTCGAACAGGTGGTGCGCATCCGGACCGGCGAAACCGGCAACGAAGCGCTCTGACCCACCCCGTCAACGAATCCCGGAGAACACCATGAAGAATCTGTTGAGGGCCATCGCGCTCGCGCTCGCCCTGGGCATCGCCCCGATGGGCGGCGCGCTGGCGCAGGACAAGGGCGGCCCCGCCGCCGAGGCGCCCAAGGCCGAGGCCAAGGCGGAAGCCAAGGCCGACGAGAAGAAGGACGAGGCCAAGGCCGACGCGAAAGCCGATGCCAAGGCCGAGGCTGCCAAGCCCGAGGAGAAGGCCGAGGAGGCCAAGCCCCCGGTGCCCAACAAGGGCGACACCGCCTGGATGACGGTGGCAACCCTGCTGGTCATCCTGATGACCATCCCCGGCCTCGCGCTCTTCTACGGCGGCCTGGTCCGCAGCAAGAACATGCTGTCGGTGCTGATGCAGGTCTTCGTGGTGTTCTCGCTGGTGGTCGTGCTGTGGGCGATCTACGGCTACACCCTGGCCTTCGGCGGCGGCGGCTCGTTCTACGGCAACTTCGACAAGCTGTTCCTCAAGGGCATCAGCATCGAATCGGTTGCGGCCACCTTCAGCAAGGGCGTCTACATCCCCGAACTGAGCTTTGTCGCCTTCCAGGCCACCTTCGCGGCGATCACCTGCGCGCTGATCGTCGGCGCCTTCGCCGAGCGCGTGAAGTTCTCGGCGGTGCTGCTGTTCACGGTGCTGTGGTTCACCTTCTCGTATGTCCCGATGGCCCACATGGTGTGGTTCTGGGACG
>NZ_CEXFHW010000060.1:0-19872 GCF_982640115.1 Quisquiliibacterium sp.
CGGCCTGCGGCTGAACACCGCGGTGCTGCGCAATCCGCAGCTGCGCCTGGTGGACTTCAACCGCCCGGCGCTCACCCCGCCCCGGGGCAGCCTCGCCGACGCGGTGGCCACGCTGGGCAAGACGGTGGGCGACATCGAGCATGCGCTGCGGCTGCACCGATCCGCGCCCGCCGCACGCGACAGCCGCACCGCGGGGCCGGCCGCGCCCCGCCGCGCGCGCGCCTGAGCCCGCCGGCATGCCCCGCAAGCCGCCGCGCCGCACCCGCGAGAACATCCTCGCCGCGGCCCTGCGGCTGTTCAACCACCTGGGCGAGCCGCATGCCAGCACCCAGGCGATCGCCGACGAGGCCGGCATCAGCCCTGGCAACCTGCATTACCACTTCCGCCATCGCGACGCGATCGTCGAGGCGCTGTTCGAAGCGTTCGAGCAGGAGATCGTGCCGCTGCTCGAGGCGGTGCCGGGCCGCGACGCGCACTTCGAGGATGCCTGGCTGTTCCTGCACCTGCTCTTCGAGACGCTCTGGCGGCATCGCTTCCTCTACCGCGACCTGGCCGATCTGCTGTCACGCCACCGGCTGATCGCGCGGCGCATGCCGATCATCATTGCCGCCAAGACGCAGGCGGCGGCCCGGCTGTGCCGGGCGCTGGCCGCCGCCAAGCGGCTGCGCGCCGATGAGGCGCAGATCGCGCTGCTGGCGGCGAACATGGCCATGGTGACCACCTGGTGGCTGGCCCATGAGCAGGTCACGCAGGGGCCGCGACCCGCCGGCGCGCGCCTGCCAGGGGCAGACAGGCCCGAGACCGCCCCCTCGCAGGCCGCGCTGGCCCGCGGCGCCAGCCAGGTGCTGGTCATGCTCGCGCCCTGGCTGGATGATGAGGGTCGTGCGCTCTCGCAGCGCCTGGCCCGTGAATACCTCGCAACCCGACCCTGAAAGGAACCCGGCATGGCCCGATGGACCGCTTTCCCGCACCCCGACAAGGCCTATGTCCGCGATGACGCGGCGCTCAAGAAGCACTGGGCCCGTCTGCACCGCGGCGACGCCGAGCCCCAGCCCAAGGACAAGGCGGTGCTGGAGGCCTGGCGCGCCTATCACGCCGGTGATTTCGGCAAGGCGGTGGAGGCTGGCCTGGCCGCGGGCCTGGCCGGCTACAACGCAGCCAACAAGGCGGCCTGCATCTATGCCAACTACCTCGAGAAGTCCGACAAGCGAAAGCTCGAGATCTACCAGGAGGTGGCGGCGCGCTGCGAGGAACTTCAGGCTGCCGAGCCGAAGAACGCCAATGCCTTCTACCTGCACGCCTATGCCCTGGGCCGCTATGGCCAGGGCATCTCGGTGACCAAGGCGCTGGCCCAGGGCCTGGGCGGCAAGGTGCGCGACAGCCTCGAGACCACCCTGAAACTGCAGGCCAGGCACGCCGACGCGCACATCGCGCTGGGCGCCTTCCACGCCGAGGTGATCGACAAGGTGGGCGCGATGATCGGCGGCATGACCTACGGCGTGAAGCGCGAGTCCTCGCTGACCCACTTCCGCAAGGCGCTCGAGCTCAACCCCGACTCGGCGATCGCCCGCATCGAATACGCCAACGCGCTGGTCATGCTCGAGGGCAAGAAGGCGATGAAGCAGGCCGAGCAGCTGTATGCCGAGGCCGCGGCCTGCGAGCCGCAGGACGCGATGGAACGGCTCGATGTGGAGCTGGCGCGCGAGGAGATCGGCTAGCCGCGCCAGACGCTCACGATGATCGAGACGCCGCCGAGCAGGATCAGCGCTTCCATGAGGAAGTGGTGCAGCCGCGCCTGCATGCGTCGCACCAGCCAGGCGGCCAGCGCGCTGCCGGGCAGCGTGGCCAGCCCGATCGCCAGGCCCAGCGGCAAGGCCGCCGGCTCGATCAGCGCGAAGCGCCCGAAGAGCGCCGCGCGGGTCAGGTCGATGAGGATGGACACGAAGGCATCGGTGGCCAGCACCGCGGTGCCCGACAGGCCGCTGCCCAGCAGCAGCGAGACCAGGATGACCCCCATGCCCGAGGCCAGGCCGTTGGCCAGACCGAAGACCGCACCACCGGCCACCTGACCGCGCACCCCGATCTGCCACTGGCGGCTGCGCAGCCAGCGGCGCGCCGGCACGCTGAGCACCACCAGCGCGCCCATGGCCAGGCCGAGCGGCCGCGGATCGAGACGGGCGTAGAGCCAGGTGCCCAGCCACAGCAGCGGGGCTGCGCCAGCCAGCACCCGCAGCGCGGCGGGCCAGTCGATGTCGGCACGGTAGAACCAGAACCGGCCGGCGTTGATGATCACGCCGGCCAGTGCCAGCACCGGCACGGTGGCCTTCACGCCAAGCAGCGGCACCAGGACCGCCGTGAGGATCACGCCGGTGCCGAAGCCGCCGATGCCACCCACCAGCGAGCCGGCGAACGCGGCGCCCAGGACCCAGACCCAGTGCAGGGGGTCGGTGATCACGCGGCGGGCATACCCAGCAGCCGTTGCTCGATCTGCGCCGGCGCATCGTCATCGCGCAGCACATCCGGCGGAACCAGCGCCAGCGTGAGCAGCAGCCGCTCGAACTCGGGCGCGAAGCCGTCGATGATGCGCTGCGGGTCGGGGCACAGGCCGGCATCGGTCATCACCCCGAACTGCACTCCGCCGCGGTACGACAGGATGGACACCCCCAGGCCGATGTCGCCGGACTGCGGCACCCAGAACATCACCCGCCGCACGGTGTTGCCGACGATGCGGATCGGCTCGGCCGGACCAGGCACATTGGTCATGACCGCGCTGGACTTGTGCGAGAGGTAGTCGAGCACACCGCTCTGCAGGGCACGCGGCGCCTGGCCGATGGCCGAGAGCAGCGCATAGGCCAGCGGCGCCTGGAAGCCGCCCTTGAGCTCGTCCATGCGCCGGCGCACCTCGCGCAGGCGCGCCAGCGGGTTGGCGATGCCCACCGGCAGCACCAGGGGCACCAGCCCGAAGCGGTTGCCCAGGCGCGCCTCCTGCTGCGGCGGACGCAGGTTGACCGGCACCATGGCGCGCAGTTCGACCCCTTCGGTAGCATCGCCGCGCTCGGCCAGATAGCGGCGCAGCGCACCGGCCACGCAGGAGAGCAGCACATCGTTGACCGAGACGCCGAGCGCACGGCACACCGCCTTGACCTCGTCGATGGGCAAGGGCTCGTTCCACGCCACGGCCTTGCGCCGGCCCGGCTTGCCCTTGAAGCGGGTGCGCGAATCTTCGGTCATGAGCGCGATCGACATCGCATCCTGGGCCAGACGCAGGCCCGCGGCAGCCCACTGCGCGAACTGCCCGGCATCGCCCTCGCCGGCCGCGCGCGCCACGCTGCCGCCGGCCTGACCGAGCACCCGCACCGCGGTGCGGCCGACTGGCTCGATCGCCGCCATCAGGCTGCGGGCAAGGTCCTCGTGGCCTTCACCGCCCGCGGGCATGGCGCGCGCACGGCGGCGCGGCGAGGCCGCAGCGCCGTCATCGCTCATCGAGAGCATGACCTTCACCAGCGCGATGCCATCAGCGATGCAATGGTGGATGCGGGTGACGAGCGCACTGGCGCCGTCGTACTGCTCGACGAGGTGGAACTGCCAAAGCGGCCGGCCGGGGGGCAGCGGCTGCGCGGCCAGGCGTGCCGCGAGCCGCTGCAGCCCGCGCGCACCACCGGGGCGTGGCAGGCGCGCGTTGACCACATGATGGTCGAGATCAAAGGCGGGGTCGTCCACCCACCAGGCGCCGGTGGCATCGGTGCGCACCACCTGGCGGAACCGGTCGAAGACCAGCAGCCGCTCGCGCAGCCGCGCCAGCAGGCGTTCTCGTGCCATGGGGGTTTCAAAGACCCAGACCCCGACGATCATCATCAGGTTGGCCGGCGAATCCATTCTCAGCCAGGCCGTGTCGACACCTGACATCCGCTCGCGGTTCATGCGCTCCTCCGTTGGCCGGCCGTCTGCTGCGGCCAGAACCTATAATAAGGAACCCGATTGCCGCGCGGAGAGCACCGATGTCAGAACTGGCCAGAGCATTCGAACAGGCTGCGGCCGACTCGCGGCTGCTGCCCGAGCGCCCCGACAATGCCACGCTGCTGAAGATCTACGCGCTCTTCAAGCAGGGCAGCGAGGGGGACGCCACCGGCAAGCGGCCGGGCTTCGGCGACATGATCGGCCGGGCCAAGTTCGATGCCTGGGCCGGCCTGAAAGGCACCCCGAAAGAAGAGGCGATGCGCCAGTACGTCGCCCTGATCCGCGAGCTGAAGGGCTGAGCGGGCACGGCGGCCGCTACACGAAGTAGCGGTCGAAGTTCTCGTTCACATGCTCCTCGATCTTCGGCTTGAACGCCGACAGCAGCAGGCCCAGGCGGGCATCGAGCCGCACCTCGTCCTTGGTGACTGCGAGCTCGCCCTGCACGCCGCTGCGGCTGAAGCGCAGCACGTTGCCGTCCCACTCGCTGGCCACGCCGTACTCCGACGACAGGTCGTCGGCAACCTTCTGCGCCGCCGTGCGGGCCTTCTTCAGGCCGAGCCCGTGCTTGCGCTTGAGATGGATGTCTGCCAAGGGATTCTCCCGGGATCTGCCCGCGCCGCGCCCGTCGCGACCCGACTCTGCGCCGATTCTAGGGCCTGAGGGCGGGTATCTCGAAGACCTGCCTCAGGTACTGCATGTAGGCATCGTCATCGCACATGTTCTTGGACGGGGTGTCGGAGAGCTTGGCCACCGGCTGGCCGTTGCAGCGGACCATCTTGATCACGATCTGCAGCGGCGTGCAGCCGAGGTCGTTGGTGAGGTTGGTGCCCACGCCGAAGGCGAGCCGCGCCCGCTCGTGGAATCGCCGGTACAGCTCGATGGCCAGCGGGAAGGTGAGCGCGTCGGAGAAGATCAGGGTCTTGGTGCGCGGATCGACGCGGTTGGCGTCGTAGTGCGCGATCAGCCGCTCGCCCCACTCGAAGGGATCGCCGGAATCGTGGCGGGCGCCGTCGAAAAGCTTGCAGAAGTAGAGATCGAAGTCGCGCAGGAAGGCGCTCATGCCGTAGACATCCGACAGCGCGATGCCGAGGTCGCCGCGGTACTCGCGCGCCCAGGTCTCGAAGGCGAAGGTCTGCGAATCACGCAGGCGCGGGCCCAGCGCCTGGCAGGCCTGCAGGTACTCGTGGGCCATGGTGCCCAGCGGCGTCATGCCGTACTTCATGGCGAAGTACACATTGGAGGTGCCGGCGAGGTGCGCGCCCATGCGGTTGGCGCATTCGATCAGCACCTCCTCGTGCCACAGCCGCGAGAAGCGCCGACGGGTGCCGTAGTCGGCGATCTTCATGTCGGCCAGCGAGGGATCGCCGGCGATCAGCGCGATCTTGTGCTCGAGGCGCCGGCGCCCCTCGGCGTAATCGGGCACCCGCACGGTGTTGCGGAAGTAGATCTCGTTGACGATCGCCAGCACCGGGATCTCGAACAGGATGGTGTGCAGCCAGGGACCCCGCACCGTGATGTCGATCTCGCCCGGCGCGCTCGCCGAGGGCGTCACCGACACATACTTCTCGTTCATCTGGAACAGGCCCAGGAAGTCGACGAAGTCGCTCTTGATGAAGCGCAGCGAACGCAGGTAGTCAAGCTCGCGCTCGCGAAAGCGCAGCGTGCACAGGTGCTGGATCTCTTCGCGGATCTGGTCGATCAGGCCGGCCAGCGGAATGCCAGGGTTGCGGCACTTGAAGCGGTACTCCACCTGCGCGCCCGGAAAGTGATGCAGCACCACCTGCATCATGGTGAACTTGTACAGATCGGTGTCGAGCAGCGAGTGGATGATCATGGCGATGGCGCCTGGCGGGCCGGGGGCTGCCAGTGTAGTGCAGGCGGGCGGCGGCGGTGAGCGCGCCCACCCGCCTGATCGCGCATCTGGACATGGACGCGTTCTATGCCAGCGTCGAGCTGCTGCGCTATCCGCAGCTGCGCGGCCAGCCGGTGGTGATCGGCGGGGGCCGCGCGCACCAGCCGGTGACCGGGCCCGACGGCGAGCTGCGCTTTGCCACGCTGCGCAGCTACGCCGGCCGCGGGGTGATCACCACCGCCACCTACGAGGCCCGGGCCTTCGGCGTGCGCGCCGGCATCGGCCTGATGAAGGCCGCGCGCATGGCCCCCGACGCGGTGCTGCTGCCGGTCGACATGGAGGAATACCGGCGCTACTCGCGGCGTTTCAAGGCGGCGGTGCGCGAGATCGCGCCGCTGGTGGAGGACCGCGGCGTGGACGAGATCTACATCGACCTCACCGGGCTGGCCGGCAGCGCGCCCGATCCCTGGGACGCCGCGCACGCGATGGGCGCCCGGCTGCGCCAGGCGGTGCAGGCGGCCACCGGCCTGTCATGCTCGATCGGGATCACGCCGAACAAGCTGCTCTCGAAGATCGCCTCCGACCTCGACAAGCCAGGCGGGCTGACGCTGCTCAGGCCCGAGGACATCGCCACACGCATCTGGCCCCTGCCGGCATCGCGCATCAATGGCATCGGCCCTAAGGCGGCCCAGCGCCTGCAGGCGATGGGCATCACGCTCATCGGCGAGCTGGCAGCGGTGCCTGCCCACCAGCTGGTGGCGCACTTCGGGCGCAGCTACGGCGCCTGGCTGCACGAGGCCGCGCATGGGCGCGACGAGCGCCCGGTGGTTACCGCCAGCGAGCCGAAGTCGATCAGCCGCGAGACCACCTTCGAGCGCGATCTCGACCCGGTGCAGGACCGGGCCGAGCTCTCGGCACGGTTCACCGAACTGTGCCAGCGGCTGGCCGAGGACCTGCGCCGCAAGGGCTATCTGGCGCGCGCGATCGGCCTGAAGATCCGCTATGCCGACTTCCGCACCGTCACCCGCGACTTCACCGCGCCGCAGCCCACCCGCGACCCGGCGCTGATCCGCCGCCATGCCGGCGAGTGCCTGCGCCGGGTGCCGCTGGACCAGCGGCTGCGCCTGCTCGGCGTGCGCGCTGGCAGCCTGCACCGCGAGGGCGAGTTGCCGCCGCCCGGGGTGGCCGAGCCCGGTCCGCCGGCTCAGGCCAGCCTGCCCCTGTTCGGAGACGGGTGAAGGAAGGCCCGGTGATGTCCGGTGAGCGTCGCGGGTTAGAATCCGGGGATTGTCCGCCTGTGGAAACCCAAGATGACGCACATCGTCCTCGAATCCTGCATCCGGTGCCGCTACACCGACTGCGTCGATGTCTGCCCGGTCGACTGCTTTCGCGAAGGCCCGAACATGCTGGTCATCGACCCCGATGAATGCATCGACTGCGCGGTGTGCATCCCCGAGTGCCCGGTCGAGGCCATCAAGGCCGAAGAAGACGTCCCTGCCGACCAGCAGAAGTTCATCGCCCTGAACGCCGAGCTCGCCAGGGACTGGCCCAGCATCACCCGCACCAAGCCCGCCCTGGCCGATGCCGATGACTGGAAGGACGTCAAGGAAAAGCTCCAGTACCTGGAGCGCTGATGCCCGAGCTGGCCTTCGGACTGCGGTTCGAGGACCTGTACCGGCAAGCGGGGCTCGCGAAGACCGATGCCGCCTTCCTGGAGGTGCTGGCCGGCCGTGATCCGGCGCTGGCCCAGCGTCTGAGCGCGGCCCGAGGCCAGCCCGACGCCCTGAGCGCGCGCGACGAGGCGGCGCTGCTGCTGGCCCTCGCGCCGCATCTCGATGCCTTCATCGCCGAGCTCTTCGGCATCGCCGAGGAACTGGGCGAACTGCGTGCGGCGCAGCAGGCGCTCGCCCCGCTGGTGCGGGTGAAGTGGAAGTTCGTCAAGCGCAAGGCGCTGCTCACCTATCCCGACCTGGCCGCGCTGGCCGGATTCGACGCTGACGCCGCGCTCTCCACGCTGGAAAGCTGGCTGGGCGCGCCCTTCGAAGAGCTCGCCTTCGCCGACGCTGTGCTGCGCTGGCAGGCCGAGCGGCTCGCCGAACGCCTCGAGACCGCGATGCGCTACAGCGCCTGGGCGGTGCACAGCGCCGAGGGTCAGGCCCGTCACGCGCAGGGCGTGCTGTTCCGGCACCCGGTGCAGATCGATCCCGCTGCCCTGCTCGCCCATGCCCGGCAGGCGGACCACCACGGCGTCACCATCACCCGGGTCGATCTGCGGCAGCTGCGCCGGCGCGAAGGCTTCGACCTGACCGATGCCGGCACCGACCTGCGCGGCGCACTCGACCAGGCGAACTACTGCCTGTGGTGCCATGCCCAGGGCAATGACAGCTGCTCGCACGGCATCCGCGAGAAGGCCGGCGAGGCGCAGGCGCGGGCCTTCCGCCAGAGCCCGCTGGGCGTGCCGCTCACCGGCTGCCCCCTGGAGGAGCGCATCTCGGAGTTCCAGCAGGCCAAGGCGCAGGGGCATGCCGTGGCCGCGCTGGCGCTGATCACCCTCGACAACCCGATGGCGGCAGCCACCGGGCACCGGATCTGCAACGACTGCATGAAGGCCTGCGTCTACCAGCAGCAGACCCCGGTGGACATCCCGCAGGTGGAAACCCGCGTGCTGCGCGATGTGCTCGACCTGCCCTGGGGCTTCGAGGTCTACTCGCTGCTCACCCGCTGGAACCCGCTGAACCTGCGCCGACCGCTGCCCCTGCCCGCGAGCAGCCGCACCGTGCTGGTGGTGGGCATGGGGCCGGCCGGCTTCACGCTGGCCCATCACCTCATGAACGAGGGCCATGCGGTGGTGGGCATCGACGGGCTGAAGATCGAGCCGCTGCCGCCCGCGCTCAATGGCGTGGGCGAGGACGGCTCGCCGCAGCCCTTCGAGCCGGTCCTCGACATCGACAGCCTGCGCGAGCCGCTCGGCCAGCGCGTGAGTGGCGGCTTCGGCGGCGTGGCCGAATACGGCATCACGGTGCGCTGGGACAAGAATTTCCTCACCATGATCCGGCTGCTGCTCGAGCGACGCGACGCCTTCCGGCTGATCGGCGGCGTGCGCTTCGGCGGCACGCTCGACACCGCCGGCGCCTTCGCCCTGGGCTTCGACCACATCGCGCTGGCCACCGGCGCCGGTCGACCGACCACGCTGGACATCCCCAACGGCATGGCCCGCGGCGTGCGCACCGCCAGCGACTTCCTGATGGCGCTGCAGCTCACCGGCGCGGCGCGCGCCGACTCGCTCGCCAACCTGCAGCTGCGCCTGCCGGTGGTGGTGGTGGGCGGCGGGCTCACCGCGATCGACACTGCCACCGAATCGCTGGCCTACTACCCGGTGCAGGTCGAGAAGTTCCTGGCCCGCCACGAGGCGCTCGTCGCGACGCAGGGCGAGGCCGCGGTGCGCGCCGGCTGGACCGAGGAGGAGCGCGAGCTCGCCGACGAGTTCATCGTCCATGCGCGGGCGATCCGCGCCGAGCGCGAGCGCGCCGCCCGGGCAGGCGAACCCGCGCGGGTGCTCGAGCTGCTGCAGGCCTGGGGCGGGGTCACCATCGCCTACCGGCGCGGCCTGACCGACAGCCCGGCCTATCGCCTCAACCACGAGGAGGTCGAACGGGCGCTCGCCGAAGGCATCGGCCTGGGCGCCGACCTGGCGCCGCTGGCCATCGATCTCGATCGCCACGGCGCGGCCGCGGCCATCCGGCTGCGCCGGGCGGGCGACGGCAGCGCCCTGACCTGGCCGGCCCGCACGGTGTTCATCGCCGCCGGCACCCAGCCGAACACCGTCGCCGCCCGCGAAGACCCGACGCATCTGCGCCTCGACGGCCGGCACTACCAGCTCATCGATGCGCAGGGTGCGGCACTGCCGGCGCCCGCGCCCGCCGGCGGCAAGCCGGCCCGGGCCGAGGTGTTCACCAGCCGCTTCCACGACGGCCGGCTGGTGTCCTTCTTCGGCGACCTGCATCCCGCCTATGCCGGCAATGTGGTTCGGGCCATGGCCTCTGCCCGGCAGGGCAGCCCGGTGGTGTCGCGCGCCCTGGCGTCCCGGCCGCCAGCCAGCGACGAGCCCTTCCCGGTCTTCGCGGCCCGGGTGGGCAACGCACTGCGCGCGCGGGTGCACCGGGTGAGCCGGCTCGCGCCGGGCATCGTCGAGGTGGTGGTGCATGCGCCGCTCGCGGCCCGGCGCTTCCAGCCGGGCCAGTTCTTCCGGCTGCAGAACTTCGAAACCCGGGCGCCGCGGCCGGCACCGGGCGGCCTGCCCACCCGGCTGGCCATGGAGGGCCTGGCCCTCACCGGCGCCTGGGTCGATGCCGACGCCGGGCTGGTCTCGACCATCGTGCTCGAGATGGGCGGGTCCTCCGACCTGTGCGCCCGCCTGCAGCCCGGCGAGCCGGTGGTGCTGATGGGGCCCACCGGCGAGCCCACCGTGATTCCCGCCGGCGAGCAGGTGGTGCTGGTGGGCGGGGGCCTGGGCAACGCGGTGCTCTTCTCGATCGGCGCGGCCATGCGCGCGGCCGGCTCGCGGGTGCTCTACCTGGCCGGCTACCGGCGCGCCACCGATCGCTTCATGACCGAGCGCATCGAGGCGGCGGCCGACGCGGTGATCTGGTGCTGCGACGAGGCGCCCGGCTTCACCCCCGCTCGCGCGCAGGACCGGGCCTTCAGCGGCAATGTGGTCGATGCGCTGCTCGCCTGGAGCGAGGGCCGCTTCGGCGAGCTGCCGGTGTCGGCGGCGCGTGCCGATCGGCTGCTCGCGATCGGGTCAGACCGCATGATGGCCGCGGTGGCCGCAGCCCGCCACGGCCTGCTGGCCGGGCACCTGCGGCCCGGACTGACCGCCATCGCCTCGGTGAACGCGCCGATGCAGTGCATGCTCAAGGAGATCTGCGCGCAGTGCCTGCAGGCCCGGCGCGACCCCGCTGGCGGCCCGGTGCGCTATGTATTCGCCTGCATGGCCCAGGACATGCCGATGGACGAGGTCGACTTCGGCTTCCTGGACGCCCGGCTGCGGCAGAACTCGCTGGCCGAGAAGCTCACCCGGCGCTGGCTGCCGGGCTGCCTGCAGGCCGCCGGTCAGCCGACAGCGTCGGCCTGATTGTGCAACGCAGCATTAGCGATTATCCTCTCGGGCCCGGCGCATCCCGGCAGCCCGCGGCACTGGAGACCCACCATGTTGTACCAACTGCGCGAAGTCCAGAGGGCAATCCTCAATCCGGTCTCGACCTGGGCGGAGTCCATGAGCAAGCTGTACGCCAACCCGTACAGCCCGCTGTCCTACCTGCCGATGGCCAACCGCATGGCGGCCGGCCTCGAGCTGCTGCACCGCCTGGGCAAGGAATACGAGAAGCCCGAGTTCGGTCACCGCAGCACCCGCATCGGCGACCACGATGTGACCGTGGCCGAGCGTATCGAGATCTCGCGGCCCTTCTGCCGGCTGATCAAGTTCGAGCGGCTGCTGCCCAGGGCGCTGGCCGCCCGCGCCGACGACCCCACCGTGCTGGTGGTGGCGCCGCTGTCGGGCCACCATGCCACGCTGCTGCGCGACACCGTGCGCGCGCTGCTGCCCGATCACAATGTCTACATCACCGACTGGATCGACGCCCGCCAGGTGCCGCTGTCCAGCGGGGCCTTCCACCTCGATGACTATGTCGCCTATGTCATCGACTTCATCCGTCACCTCGGGCCGGATGTGCACCTGATCTCGGTGTGCCAGCCCACCGTGCCGGTGCTGGCCGCGGTCTCGATCATGGCCGCCCGCAAGGATCCGAAGCTGCCGCTGACCATGACCATGATGGGCGGGCCGATCGACACCCGGCGCAGCCCCACCGAGGTCAACAACCTCGCCACGAACCACAGCTTCAGCTGGTTCGAGCACAACGTGATCTACACCGTGCCCGGCAACTACCCGGGCGCCGGCCGCCGGGTCTACCCCGGCTTTCTGCAGCACGCCGGCTTCGTGGCCATGAACCCCGATCGGCATGCCACCTCGCACTGGGACTACTACCTCGACCTGGTGCGTGGCGACCTCGACGATGTCGACGCGCACCGTCGCTTCTACGACGAGTACAACGCGGTGCTCGACCTGCCCTCCGAGTACTACCTGGACACCATCCGCATCGTGTTCCAGGAGCATCAGCTGCCGCTGGGCCGCTGGCAGGTTCGCCACGAGGGCGAGCTCATCCGGGTCGCACCGGAAGCCATCCGCAATGTGGCCCTGTTCACCATCGAGGGCGAGCTCGACGACATCTCCGGCTCGGGCCAGACCCAGGCCGCCCACGGTCTGTGCACCGGTATTGCCGACATCCACAAGCAGCACCTCACCGCCGAGGGTGCTGGCCACTACGGCATCTTCAGCGGCCGGCGCTGGCGCGAGTTCATCTACCCCCAGGTGCGCGAGTTCATCGCCAGCCATCGTCAGCGGATCGGCGCGCGCAAGCTCAGCGCGGCAAGCTGAGCCCGGTCGGGCTACCGCCCCCGGCGCCCATCATGACGCTGGCCGACCGCATCGACGCGCTGCTGCCGCAGACCCAGTGCACGCAGTGCGGCTTCGACGGCTGCCGTCCCTATGCCGAGGCGATCGCCCGCGGCGAGGCCGAGATCAACCGCTGCCCGCCCGGTGACCAGGCCGGCGTGGCCCGGCTGGCCCGCCTGCTCGGACGCGCCGAGCCGCTGCTCGACGCCAGCCGGGGCACGCCACGCGCCTGGCACACCGCACGCATCGACCCGGCGGTGTGCATCGGCTGCACCCGCTGCATCACCGCCTGCCCGGTGGACGCGATCATCGGTGCGACGCGGCGCATGCACACCGTGATCGAGGCGCTGTGCAGCGGCTGCGACCTGTGCCTGCCGGCCTGTCCGGTCGATTGCATCACGATGGTGGCGCAGCCCCGCGACTGGTCGGACCGTGACGCCGACGCCGCCCGCCAGCGCCACCAGGACCGCGCGCGGCGCCTTGCCCGCCTGCAGCACGACGACGAGGTGCGGCTCGCCGCGAAGGCGCAGGCCAAGCTCGACGCCATGGCCGCCGAGCCGGCCGACGCCCACACCGACCGGCAGCGCGCGGTGGTGCAGGCCGCGATCGCCCGCGCCCGCGAGCGGCTGGCCAGCCGGACCGGGCCATGAAGGTCGCCGAACGGCGCATCGCCTTCGAGCGGCTGCGCGCCATCGACCCCGAGCCGAAGACCGAGCTCGAGTACGGCACGCCGTTCCAGCTGCTGGCCGCGGTGCTGCTTTCGGCCCAGGCCACCGACCGCAGCGTGAACCTGGTCACCCGCCGGCTCTTCCCGGTGGCCGGCACCCCGGCGGCGATCGCCGCGCTCGGCGAGGAAGGCCTGATCCCCTACCTGAAGACCATTGGCCTGTTTCGGGCCAAGGCGAAGCACCTCGCCCAGACCGCGCGGCTGCTGCTCGAGCGCCACGGCGGCGAGGTGCCCCGCTCGCTCGAGGCCCTGCAGGCGCTGCCCGGCGTGGGGCGCAAGACCGCCAACGTGGTGCTCAACGTGGCCTTCAACGAGCCGACCATGCCGGTGGACACCCATGTCTTCCGGGTGGCCAACCGCACCGGCCTCGCCCCGGGGCGCACGGTGGAGGCGGTGGAGGCCAGGCTGCTGCGCGTCGTGCCCGAGGGCTTCCGCCATCACGCCCACCACTGGCTGATCCTGCATGGCCGCTATGTCTGCAAGGCGCGCAAGCCCGAGTGCTGGCGCTGCCCGATCGCCGACCTGTGCCGATTCCGTCCCAAGACTCCCGAGCCCGACCGTGTTCAATCCCGCCAAGGATGATGTCCGCCGCTTCTTCTGCGAAGCCTGGGCCAAGCACCGGCAGTCGCTGCCGCTGACGCCGCTGGAGTCGATCGCGCTCGACTGGATGCTGGAGCATCCCGAATACCACGACGACCTCGCCAGTCTCCAGCACGCGCTCGTCGCCGAGTACCCGCCCGAGGGTGGCCGCACGAATCCCTTCCTGCACCTGTCGATGCACCTGGCGGTCTCGGAGCAGGTGTCGATCGACCAGCCGCCGGGCATCCGCGACGCCTATGCCCGACTCGCTGCGCGGATGGGGTCGCTGCACGAGGCGGCCCACGCCATCATCGATTGCCTGGGCGAGGTGGTCTGGGCCGCGCAGCGCGACCGTACCCTGCCCGACTCGGCCCGCTACCTCGACTGCGTGCTGCGCCGTGCCGGTCGCTGAGGCCCCCCCGCCGGGCGGCAGGGCTTTTCTGCTACCCTTTCGCCGCCTCGTGCCGCCCTCGCCGTTCCCCCGCCGCCACCCCACCTCCGCGAGTCCATGTTCAGCAACCTGATGCCCCGTGAAGGCCGGTTCTTCGAGCTGTTCAACCAGCACGCCGAGCGTTGCGTGGAGGGCAGCCGCCAGCTCGCGGCGCTCATGAGCAACTACGCCGATGTCGAGGCGCGGCAACGCGGCATCGACGCCATCGACATCATCGAGAAGGCGGCCGACAAGATCACCCATGAGACGGTGGCGCTGCTGCACAAGACCTTCATCACCCCCTTCGACCGCGAGACCATCCACCAGCTGATCTCGCAGATGGATGACATCCTCGACCTGATCCAGGATGTCGCCGAGTCGGCCATGCTGTACGACCTGCAGCGGGTCACCCCCGAGGCGCAGCAGCTCGCCGACCTGAACCAGATGTGCTGCGACCGGGTGCGCACCGCGGTGAGCCTGCTGCCCAGCATGGAAAACGCCGATGCCATCCTGAAGATCTGCAAGGAGATCGATCGGCTCGAATCCGATGCCGACCGGGTGATGCGCTCGGCGATGTCCAAGCTGTTCCGCGACGAGGCCGATGTCCGCCAGCTCATCAAGCTCAAGGCCATCTACGAGCTGCTCGAGGCGGTGTC
The DNA here is from genome assembly GCF_982640115.1 of Quisquiliibacterium sp. NCBI lineage: Bacteria > Pseudomonadati > Pseudomonadota > Betaproteobacteria > Burkholderiales > Burkholderiaceae > Quisquiliibacterium > Quisquiliibacterium sp. The sequence continues at coordinate 14,713 of NZ_CEXFHW010000060.1, forward strand.
CGACAAGTGCGAGGATGTGGCCAACATGATCGAGGGCGTGGTCCTCGAGAACGCCTGAGCGCGGCCCACCCGCGCGAACCTCCATGCAGTCCGTCACCATGGCCTTCTGGGTCTTCGCGATGCTGATCGTGCTGGCGCTCGCGTTCGACTTCATGAACGGCTTTCACGACGCCGCCAACTCGATCGCCACGGTGGTGTCGACCGGGGTGCTCAAGCCCTACCAGGCGGTGGCCTGGGCGGCGTTCTTCAACTTCCTGGCGATCTTCGTGTTCCAGCTGAAGGTGGCGGCCACCATCGGCAAGGGCATCGTCGATCCCACGGTGGTCGATCACTATGTGCTGTTCGGCGCGCTGGTCGGTGCCATTACCTGGAATGTCATCACCTGGTACTACGGCATTCCCTCCAGTTCGTCGCATGCCCTCATCGGCGGCCTGATCGGCGCCACCCTGGCCAAGGCCGGCACCGGGGCGCTGGTGGCCTCGGGGCTGATGCGCACGGCGGCCTTCATCCTGGTCTCACCCATGCTCGGCTTCCTGCTGGGGGCGCTGCTGATGCTCTCGGTGTCATGGCTGTTCTTTCGCTCCACCCCAAGGCTGATGGATCGCTGGTTCCGGCGCCTGCAGCTCGTCTCCTCGGGCCTGTACAGCCTGGGGCACGGCAGCAACGACGCGCAGAAGACCATGGGCATCATCTGGCTGCTGCTGATCGCCGCCGGACAGGCCAGCACCCAGGACAAGATGCCGCCCAACTGGGTGATCGTCTCCTGCTATGCCGCCATCGCCGCCGGCACGCTGTTCGGGGGCTGGCGCATCGTCAAGACCATGGGCCAGAAGATCACCAAGCTCAAGCCGGTCGGCGGCTTCTGCGCCGAGACCGGGGGCGCCATGACGCTGTTCCTCGCCTCGGGCTTCGGCATCCCGGTGTCCACCACCCACACCATCACCGGCGCCATCATCGGCGTGGGTGCGGCCCAGCGGGTGTCGGCAGTACGCTGGGGTCTGGCCGGCAACATCGTGTGGGCCTGGGTGATCACCATTCCCGCCTCGGCGCTGGTCTCGGCGCTGGCCTGGTGGGTCGGGCGCCACCTCCTCTGAGCCCTCGCCCCATGACGGCGGCCCCGCAATCCGGGCAGACCGGCGAGCAACTCTGGCTGGAACTGCCCGCGCTGTCGGCCAGCGCGCCAGGCCGGCTGCTGGTGTTCCTGCACGGCGCGGGCTCGCAGCCTGAAGACTTCGCGCCGGTGGCGATCGCCTGGCAGCTGAAGTTCCCGGGCGCGGTGGGCGCCATCCTGCAGGGGCCGCTGCCGGCCGCAGGCGGTCGCGGCTATGACTGGTTCGACAGCAGCGGGGTGGCCGCCGACCGGGTCTCGCGGGTGGATCGCGCCGCCCGGGCTGCCGTCGCGCGGGTGCGCGCGCTGCAGCAGGCCACCGGCTTCGGCCCGCAACGCACCGTGCTGGTAGGCTTCTCGCAGGGATCCACGGTGGCGCTGCAGGCGCTGCGCGCCGACCCCGGCCTGGCCGATATCGTGGTCGCCTATGCCAGCCGCCTGTCCTGCCCGATCCGCCCCGACGAGCGCATCGCCGCCAGCATCCACCTCATCCACGGTGAACTCGACACCATCGTGCCGCTGGTCCACGCCCGCCAGGCCTTGCGCGGACTGCGCGCCGCCGGGGCCGAGGTCACCCTCGATGTGGGCATCGAGGATGCCCACAGCATCGGCCAGGAGGGCGTGATCACCGGCACCTCGCGGGTGATGCAGACCATCTTCCGCCACCGCCGGGCGCGCCCCGTCGGGGCGACGCCGCTGCACTGAGGCACGGGCGATGGCCGAGGCCCGCTACCCGCTGGACACCTGCATCCGCCTGCTGGTGGTCGAGGACTCCGAGGACGACTACCTGCTGCTGGTGGCCACGCTCGGGCGACAGGGGCTCAATGTCCGGTGCGAGCGGGTCGAGGATGCAGCCTCGATGCAGGCCGCGCTCGATGCCGGCCACTGGGATGCGGTGATCTCCGATCACCACCTGCCGCGCTTTTCCAGCACCGACGCGCTGGCGGTGCTGCGCGAGAGCGGGCAGGTCCTGCCCTTTCTGATCGTCTCGGGCGCGATCGGCGAAGACCTGGCAGTCGAGGCCATGCGCAACGGCGCCGACGACTACCTGATCAAGGGGCGGCTCGCACGGCTCGGACCGGCGCTCACCAACGCGCTGCGCGCCGCGCGCACGCGCCGGGAGCGGCTTGCCGCCGAGCAGGCGCTGCGGGCCTCGGAGCAGCAGCTGCGCGAGCTCTCGGCGCATCTGCAGAGCGTGGTCGAGGAGGAGCGCAAGGCGATCGCGCGCGAGGTGCATGACGAGATCGGCGGCATGCTGACCGCCCTGCGCTTTGACCTGTCCTGGATCGGCCGGCACGCCGAGCCGGCAGCGGCGCGGCGTGCCGCGCAGGCGCTGGAAACCCTCGATCTCGCCCAGCGCGCCACCCAGGACATCGTGCGCAACCTGCGCCCGCCGGTGCTCGACGCGGGCATCGTCACCGCCATCGAGTGGCAGCTCGGCCAGTTCCGCCGCCGCAGCGGCCTGGAAGCGCATCTGAGCACCAGCACCGACACCATCGCGCTGGCCGACGAGACCGCCATGACGGTGTACCGTACCGTCCAGGAGGCACTCACCAATGTCGTCAAGCACGCCGGGGCGCGCTCGGTCAGCGTGGACATGGTGGTGAGCGACGACATGCTCTCGCTGGAATTCCACGACGACGGCCGCGGCATCGGCGCTGATGACCTCGGCAAGCCGCAGTCCTTCGGCCTGCGCGGCCTGGCCGAGCGCGCCCGCGCGGTGGGGGGCTGGCTCGATGTCTCGCGCACCGGCGCCGGCACCACGCTGATGCTCACCGTGCCGGTGCTGGCCGGACCTCCTCCCGAGGAGCCGACATGATCCGGGTGATCCTGGTCGATGACCACGCGCTCATCAGGCGCGGCCTGCGGGAGTCGCTCACCGAGGCCGGTGACATCGAGGTCATCGGCGAAGCCGCCGACTACGGCGAGCTGCGCCAGCTGCTGCGGGCCGGTGGCTGCGATGTGCTGCTGCTCGATGTGAATCTGCCCGGACGCAGCGGCATCGATGTGCTGCGCGCCCTGGTCGACGAGGGCCAGAGCATCCGTGTGGTCGTGCTCTCCACCTACCCCGAGGACCAGTACGGCATCCGGGCCCTGAAGGCCGGCGCCATGGCCTACCTCAACAAGGCGGCCACGCCCGAGACCATCGTGCAGGCGGTGCGCACCGTGGCCACGGGCCGCAAGTTCGTCACGCCCGAGGTGGCGCAGGCGCTGGCCGACAGCGTATCCACCCGCACCGGCTCGGCCCACGAGCAGCTCTCCGACCGCGAGATGCAGACCCTGGTGCTGATCGCCGAAGGCCGCAAGCTGTCCGAGATCGCCGAGCGGCTGTCGCTCTCGCCCAAGACCGTCAGCGTGTATCGGGCGCGGGTGCTCGAAAAGCTCAAGCTCTCGAGCAACGCCGAGCTGGCCACCTATGCCATGCGCAACCAGCTGATCGACCTGGGCCCGGGCGGCTGAGCCGCGCCGCTCAGGCCGCCCGCACGCAGTTCTTGCCCTCGCGCTTGGCGCGGTACATGGCCTCGTCGGCACGCACCAGGGCGGTGTTCAGGCTGTCACCCTCGCGCACCTCGGTGACACCGCCCGAGAAGGTGATGAAGCTGCGGCTCTCGCCGTGCATGAACACATGGCCGGTGAGCGCGCGCTGCAGGCGCTCCACGGTGCTGACCGCGAGGTCGCGGTTGACGCCGATCAGCACCAGCACGAATTCCTCGCCGCCATAACGCGCGACGATGTCGGTGGGGCGCAGCCGGGTGCGCAACAGATCGGCGAGGTGACGCAGGGCCTCATCGCCGGCCTTGTGGCCGAGGGCGTCGTTCAGGCGCTTGAAATCGTCGACATCGATCAGGGCCACCGACAGCGGAAGACCGTTGCCCGCGGCCTCGACCGAGGCCTTCTCGAAGGCCTCCTCCAGCCCACGCCGGTTCATGGTGCGGGTGAGGTGATCGGTGAGCATCTCGGTACTGGCCTGGGCGAGCTGTTTCTCGAGACGCTGCAGTTCCTGCTCGAGCGAGGCGGCCACTTCGGTTGACTTGACCAGCCCCTCGCGGGAGGTCTCGACCGACACCTGCATGGTGCGGGTGTCCTCGAGCAGGCCGCGGACCATGTCGCCAAGCGCCTCGAGCGAAGGCGCCTCCTCGATGCTGACGGCATGATCGGCCATGCGGTTGGCGAAGGTGTCGGTGGAGGCGCTGAGTTCGGCGATCACGCCGGCCATCTCGGACAGCGACTGCTTGAGCTGGGCGAGGGTGCGGGCACGCTGGTCGCGGACCTGCTTCTGCCGCTCGGCGGTGTCGGCCAGCAGCAACCGAAGATCGGCGATCGCGGATCGGTCGATGTCGCCCTGCAGCAGGCGGCGCACCGCCGCGATCTGGCCGTTGACCCAGCTCTCGTCCTCGGTGAGGCTGGCCAGGACATCGCAGAGCACATCGACCATGCGCACGAGCTCATCGGCCAACCGCTCGGCCTGCGGCAGGGTGCGCTCGGGGCTCGCCGCCGACGACGGATGCGGCTCGGGCTGGGGCTGCGGCTCGGGCTGGGTCTCGGCCCGGGCGGGCGCTGCTTCGGGCTCCTCGGCAGCGATCACCGTGAGCTCGCTGGCATAGCTGCCGCTGCCCAGCAGCCGTTCAGCGCTGGCCTCGGTCCAGGCCTTGGCGTAGTTCTCGGGCGTGGGCGGCAGCCCCTTGGCCGACAGCAGCTGGAGGGCGGTCTTGGCGATGGCCACCGACTGCGCGGCCGACAGGGCTGCCGAGCGCTGCCGGCGCCGCTCGCGCTCCTTGCGCTCCTCGGAGGCGATCACACCGCTCATGACTGGGTCTGGCCGATGCGAACGCCGGGCGCCCCGGTCACGCCCGGCGCAGGCTCCGCCGCCAGCAGCCGGGCGGCGAGCTCGCCGGCCCGCGTGATGGCCTCGGGGATCTGGTCGGCCGGCACGGGCCGGGAAAACAGGAATCCCTGCATGGTCTGGCAGCCCAGACGGCGCAGCGCATGCACCTGGTCGGCGGTCTCGACGCCCTCGGCAAGCACCTGCACCTGCAGCGACTGTCCCAGCG
>NZ_CEXFHW010000061.1:0-19685 GCF_982640115.1 Quisquiliibacterium sp.
CTTCGGGCCCGACACCCGCGTGGAGTTCGAGCTGCTGGCAAGCACCGAGCCTGCCCGCCAGGCCGCGCCCCGGCCCGCGGCAGGCGCGCTGCGTCAGGCGGTGGCCACCGGCGCGCCCGATGGCGCGCTACCCGACGCAGCCCCCGAGACCGCGCCGGTGCTGGTACCCCTGGCCAATGACCGCACCCGCCTGCGGCCCGACCTGGCCTTCGACAACTTCGTCACCGGCAAGGCCAACCAGATGGCCCGCGCAGCCGCGCTGCAGGTGGTCGAGCGCCCGGCCACCTACAACCCGCTCTTCCTCTACGGCGGTGTGGGGCTTGGCAAGACCCACCTCATGCACGCGGTGGGCAACGCCTTCATGGAGCGCAGCGCCAGCGCGCGGGTGCGCTACATCCACGCGCAGGAATACTTTGACGAGATGGTCCGCGCCATCCAGCGCAAGACCTCCGAGGACCTCAAGCAGTACTACCAGTCGCTCGACCTGCTGCTGATCGACGACATCCAGTTCCTCTCGGGCAAGCCGCGCACGCAGGAGGAGTTCTTCTACACCTTCGACGCGCTCTACGCGGCCCGTCGCCAGATCATCATCACCTGCGATACCTATCCCAAGGAGATCGCCGGGCTCGAAGAGCGGCTGATCTCGCGCTTCGACTCCGGTCTCATCGTAGCCATCGAGCCGCCCGAGCTCGAGATGCGGGTGGCCATCCTGCTCAAGAAGGCCGAGCAGCAGGGTGCGGCACTGCCCGAGGATGTCGCCTTCTTCATCGCCAAGCACCTGCGCAGCAATGTGCGCGAGCTGGAAGGCGCGCTGCTGCGGGTGGTGGCCTATGCCGGCTTTCGCGAGCGGCCGGTGTCGCTCGAGCTCGCCAAGGAGGCGCTGGAAGACCTGCTGGCGCTGAACCGCCGGCAGATCTCGGTCGAGTTCATCCAGAAGACCGTGGCCGATTTCTACAAGACCAAGGTTGCCGAGATGTACGGCAAGCGCCGCCATGCACACATCGTGCTGCCGCGGCAGGTGGCCATGTACCTGGCCAAGGAGCTCACCCAGAAGAGCCTGCCCGAGATCGGCGAGGCCTTCGGCGGGCGAGACCACACCACGGTGCTGCATGCGGTGCGCAAGATCGCCGAGCAGCGCCAGCACGACACCGATCTGAACCACCAGATCCATGTCCTCGAACAGACCCTGCGCGGATGAAGCCGGCACACCGCTCCAGCACCGCCACCCGCCGAGTCCGCCGGGCCTGTGCGAAACCCGTGCACATCGGCTTGAGCCAGTGTGCACAACTCGCGGGTTTTCCGGCCGCGGCCGCCCGTCACCGGGTTGCCCACAATCGCCGAACCGGCTTGTCCACCCCATGTCATTGCCCGGCGAGCCGCGCCGGTGCTGCATCTGCGCTGGTTGTCCACAGCGTTGCCGCTTCCTCATGAACAACAACAGGAAGAGATAAGACAATGCAATACCTAAGAGCCACCCGAGACGCGATCCTCAAGCCGCTGACCACCGTGGCCGGCATCGTCGAGCGCCGCCACACCCTGCCCATCCTTGCCAATGTGCTGCTCAGCAAGCGTGGCGAAGAGGTCTCCTTCCTGGCCACCGATGTCGAGATCCAGATCAGGACCACGGCCTCGCTCGGCTCGGGAGCTGATGAAGGCGCCACCACGGTCTCGGCCCGCAAGCTTCTGGACATCCTGCGCGCGCTGCCGGAAGGCCCCGAGGTGAGCCTCTCGGTCACCCAGCGCAAAGCCACCATCCAGGCTGGCAAGAGCCGCTTCGCGCTGCAGACTCTCGGCGCCGAGGAGTTCCCCACGGTGGCGGTCAACGAGAGCTTCAGCGCCTCGTTCGCGCTGCCGCAGCGTCAGCTCAAGCACCTCTTCCAGATGGTGCACTTCGCCATGGCGCAGCAGGACATCCGCTACTACCTCAACGGTCTGCTGCTGGTCACCGAGGGTGATGTCGTGCGCGTCATCGCCACCGACGGCCACCGTCTGGCCTACTGCCACACCACGCTCGAAGGGGCTCAGCTCGCCCGCAACGAGGTGATCATCCCGCGCAAGACCGTGCTCGAACTGCAGCGGCTGCTCGCCGACAACGACGAGCCGGTGCAGATCGATGTCGCCGCCAACCAGGTGCGCCTGCGCTTCGGCGAGGTCGAGATGCTGAGCAAGCTGGTCGAGGGCAAGTTCCCGGACTACCAGCGCGTCATTCCCACCGGTTATCGGCGGCGCGCGCTCATCTCCCGCGAGGCCCTGGCGGCGTCGCTCGGACGAGCCTCCATCCTCACCTCCGACAAGTTCCGGGGGGTACGACTGGCGCTCACCGCCGGCACGCTGCGCGTGCAGACCAGCAACGCCGAGCAGGAAGAGGCCATCGATGAACTCGAGGTCGACTACACCTCCGATGCGCTCGAGGTGGGCTTCAATGTGGGTTACCTGCAGGATGTGCTCGGCAACCTGAAGTGCGATCAGGTGGCCATCGACTTCGGTGACGCCAACAGCAGCGCGCTGCTCACCGTGCCGGGCGATGACAGCTTCAAGTATGTGGTCATGCCGATGCGCATCTGAGCGCGGTCGCCGGTATCCGCGAGCACGGCTCCCGTTTCACCGTTTCCGTTTCCTGAATCCTGATCCATCCGCCTGGCCATGTGCCGGGCTGTCTCACCACGCAGGACACCGCACCGAATGAGCGACGCCGCCAAGAGCTACGATTCCACCTCCATCCAGATCCTCGAGGGCCTGGAAGCGGTGCGCAAGCGCCCGGGCATGTACATCGGCGACACCTCCGACGGCACCGGGCTGCATCACCTGGTCTTCGAGGTGGTGGACAACGCCATCGATGAATCGCTCGCCGGCCACTGTGACGAGATCGTGGTCACCATCCACACCGACAACTCCATCTCGGTCACCGACAACGGCCGCGGTATTCCCACCGGCATCAAGTGGGACGACCGCAACGATCCCAAGCGCAGCGCCGCCGAGATCGTCATGACCGAGCTGCACGCCGGCGGCAAGTTCGACCAGAACAGCTACAAGGTGTCGGGCGGCCTGCACGGCGTGGGTGTGTCATGCGTGAACGGCCTCTCCAAGTGGCTGCGGCTGGTCATCCGTCGCGATGGCAAGGCCTACTTCATGGAGTTCCATCGGGGTGTGCCGCAGAACCCCGAGCCGGTGCAGGTGCTGGTGCCCGAAGGCGTCAATGCACTCGGCGTGCCCGCGGGCACCCCGGTGATGGTTTCGCCCATCAAGGTCACCGGCACCACCGAGCTGCGCGGCACCGAAGTGCACTTCATGGCCGATGAGACCATCTTCACCCATGTGGAGTACCACTACGAGATTCTGGCCAAGCGGCTGCGCGAGCTTTCGTTCCTGAACAACGGAGTGCGCATCAAGCTGGTCGACCAGCGTCAGGGCAAGGAAGAAGACTTCGCCTTCGCGGGCGGCGTGCGCGGCTTCGTCGAGTACATCAACCAGAACAAGACTGCGCTGCACCCCACGGTCTTTCATGCCACCGGCAGCCGCGATACCGAAGCGGGCCTGAGCATCGGCGTGGAAGTGGCCATGCAGTGGAATGACAGCTACAGCGAGCAGGTGCTGTGCTTCACCAACAACATTCCGCAACGCGACGGCGGCACCCATCTCACCGGCCTGCGCGCGGCCATGACCCGCGTCATCAACAAGTACATCGAGGAAAACGAGCTCGCCAAGAAGGCCAAGGTCGAGACCACCGGCGAAGACATGCGCGAGGGCCTCACCTGCGTGCTGAGCGTGAAGGTGCCCGAGCCCAAGTTCAGCTCGCAGACGAAAGACAAGCTGGTGTCCTCCGAGGTGCGCGCGCCGGTTGAAGAGCTGGTGGCCAAGGCGCTGGAAGACTTCCTGCAGGAGAAGCCCGCCGACGCCAAGGCGATCTGCGGCAAGATCGTCGAGGCCGCGCGCGCCCGCGACGCTGCCCGCAAGGCGCGCGACATGACTCGCCGCAAGGGCCTGCTTGATGGTGTGGGCCTGCCGGGCAAGCTTGCCGATTGCCAGGAGAAAGACCCGGCGCTGTGCGAGATCTTCATCGTTGAGGGTGACTCCGCCGGCGGCTCGGCCAAGCAGGGGCGTGATCGCAAGTTCCAGGCAGTGCTGCCGCTGCGCGGCAAGGTGCTCAATGTGGAGCGCGCCCGCTTCGAGAAGCTGATCTCCTCGGAGCAGATCGCCACGCTGATCACGGCACTGGGCACCGGCATCGGCGCGGGCGAGAACGGCAGCGGCGGCTACAACGCCGACAAGCTGCGCTATCACCGTATCATCATCATGACCGACGCCGATGTCGACGGCAGTCACATCCGCACCCTGCTGCTCACCTTCTTCTATCGGCAGATGCCCGATCTGGTCGAGCGCGGCCACATCTACATCGCCCAGCCGCCGCTCTACAAGGTCAAGCACGGCAAGGAAGAGCGCTACCTCAAGGACGACCACGAGCTCAACCAGTACACCCTGCGGCACGCGCTCGACGGCGCGGTGCTGATGCCAGCGCGAGGTGCCGACCCGATCAGCGGTGCGGCGCTGGGTGAACTGGCTCGCCGCTATCTGGTGGCCGAGGCTGTCATCGACCGCCTGGCCCGCATCATTGACCCTGACGCCCTGCGCGCCATGCTGGAAGGCCTCGTGCCCGACCTGGGCACCGAGGCTGCCGCTCAGGCCACGGCCACCGAACTCACCGCGGCGCTGCGCGCCCGCGTGCTGCCCGGTCAGAACCCGGCCGATGTCCAGGTGCTGGCCCACTACGACGAGCGCCGCGAACGCTGGCAGCTGAACATCGAGCGCCGGGTGCACGGCAATGTGCGCCTTTCACACATCGACGCCGACTTCCTGCTGACTGCCGACTACGCCACCCTGGCCGAATGCGCCCGCACGGTCGACAGCCTGATCGGCGAGGGCGCCGAGGTGCGTCGCGGCGAGGGCGATCGCCAGCGCAGCCACGCGGTGGACAGCTTCCGCGGTGCCATCCGCTGGCTGCTTGCCGAGGCCGATCGCGGGGTGGCTCGCCAGCGCTACAAGGGCCTGGGCGAGATGAACGCCGAGCAGCTCTGGGAAACCACCATGGACATGAGCGCGCGCCGCCTGCTCAAGGTGCAGATCGAGGACGCCATCGCGGCGGACCAGATCTTCTCCACGCTGATGGGCGATGAGGTGGAGCCGCGGCGGGCGTTCATCGAGCGCAATGCGCTGGTGGCGCGGAATATTGATGTGTGATCAGGCTGGCAGCCAACCCCTGAACATCTTTCTTTTCGGTCGGCTGTAACCAGCGAGCTTCCTCTTGCGAAGAACAGTGCGTGTCGGTCATCTGACACTCACTCAACCCCCAAGCAAGGAGCTCACATGTCCAGCAAGATCAACGTCACTTCCGTCCTGCTCGCCGGCGCCATCACCAGCCTCATGGCCGCTGCGGTGCATGCTGCCCCGCTGGCCAAGGAAGACACGGCGGTAAAGAAGGAGAAGTGCTACGGCGTTTCGCTGAAAGGCATGAACGACTGTGCCGCTGGCCCGGGCACCACTTGCCAGGGCACCTCCACCACCGATTTCCAGGGCAACGCGTGGAAGTTCGTGCCTGCCGGCACCTGCAGCAGCATCGTTGTGCCTGGTGGCAAGAAGGGCTCGCTCAAGCCGATCAGCGCCTGAGATCCGCAACGCACCCAAGCGGGAACGATGCGATGCACCTCCCCAAACCCTCGGCCTGGGGTTCTCGCTTGGCGGCATGCCAGCCGGTACCACCAGCCGGTGTTGGCTTCAAACATGAGCACGCAGACGCCATCGCCGCCGATGCCGGCTACGACGGTTTCTTCGAAGTTCATGCCGAGAATTACATGGGCGCTGGCGGCATGCCGCATCGGCTGCTCGAGCGCCTGCGGCGGGACCATGATGTCTCGCTGCATGGCGTGGCGCTGTCGATCGGCGGCAGCCAGCCGCTGTGCCGCGAGCATCTCGCCCGCTTTGCGGGGCTGGTGAATCGCTACCAGCCCGCTCTCGTCTCCGAGCATCTGGCCTGGTCGACCCATGCCAGCTGCTACTACAACGACCTGCTGCCGCTGCCCTACACCCCGGCCACGCTCCTGAGCGTGTGCGACCACATCGACCAGGTGCAAACGGCAATCGGCCGTCGGCTGCTGCTGGAGAACCCGGCGACCTATGTCGTCTTCAAGGAATCCACGATCCCGGAATCCGCGTTTCTGGCCGAGGTCGTGCGCCGCACTGGTTGTGGTCTTCTGCTCGACATCAACAACCTGTTCGTCAGCGCCGTGAACCATGGCCGCTCGGCGAGCGCTGACCTCGACGCGTTTCCGATCGAGCACATCGGACAGGTTCACCTCGCCGGTCACTCGGTGCAGGCCGAAGTCGACGTTGGCGGGCGCCTTCTGATTGACAGTCACGACAGCGTTGTCGCCGATGTCGTGTGGCAACTGTTCGAGCGCGCAATGCACCGTGGTGTTCATGCGCCTACGCTGATTGAATGGGACAGCAAGCTGCCGCCCTGGGCTGAGCTGAAGTCGCAGGCAGACATCGCGCGCAGCCTCATGCATCGCGCACTTCGTGTCGAGGTTGCGCATGACTGAAGCCGCCCATGCGGCAGGCTTCGCGCCGGCCCTGTTTGAGCCATCTGCACCTGCGCCCGACGGACTCCTGACGCCTAGCCGCTACGACATCCATCGCAACAATGTCACCGTCAGCCTGATCGACGCGATCGCTGCCATCTACCCGGCTGTCGAGCGCATCACCGGCACAGACTTTTTTCGGACGATGGCGCGCCTGCATGTTCGTGCAATGCCGCCGTCGTCACCGCTGTTGTTCGACTACGGTCGGGACTTCCCCGGCTTCATCGAAGGCTACCCTCACGCGCAACAGATGCCCTGGCTAGGCGATGTCGCGCGCATCGAACGAGCCTGGCTCGATGCCTATCACGCCGCTGACGCCAGGACGCTGAGCGTCGCGGACCTCGCGGCAGTCGACCCGGCTGCCCTTGTCGACGCGGTGCTTGTGCCTCACCCGGCGGCGCGCGTCATCCGTTCGTGCTACCCGGCACTGTCGATCTTCGTGATGAATCGGCAGCCGGCAGAGCCCGATGCCCGACTCGAATCAGACATCGCTGAAGATACGCTCGTCACCCGGCCGGCGTTCGAGGTGATGGTCCGTTCTCTTCCGCCCGGCGGTGCGACCTTGCTCGTTGCGCTGATGGACGGCAGACCGCTCGGCGAGGCCGTCGCCTGTGCCGTCGACGACAGCGACGCCTTCGACCTGCCGGCAAACCTGTCGGGCATCGTCGACGCGGGCGTGTTCACCCAAATCCGACTCCGAAAGCCCACCCGATGAATGCCACCACCTCCCTCGACAGCGCCGCACGGGGCCGCATGCTGCAAGCAATCCTCACCGCCCGTGACTGGGCTAGAACGGGCGCCTGGCCGCCGCTTGTGCAATTGGCGCTGCGCGTCGCGCTGGCGGTGCCGTTCTGGAAGTCCGGCATCCTGAAGTGGAGCGGCTTTCTCGAGCTGAGCGACACCGCGGTGGCGCTGTTCACCGACGAGTTCATGCTTCACCTGCCCGGCGGGCCGTATTCGTTCCCGGCACCTGCGGTCACGGCGTTCGCTGCCGGTTGCTTTGAAGTGGTGATGCCGGTCCTGCTGGTTCTGGGTCTTGGCACCCGCTTCGCCGCTGCCGCGATTCTGGGGATGGCATTGGTCATCCAGTTGACGGTGCCCGATGGCTGGCCAATCCATCTGACCTGGGCGGCGCTGGCGCTGGCCTTGATGGCGAACGGTGCCGGCCCGATGTCGATCGACCACGCCCTGGCCCGGCGCCTGAGCGGCTCGACCGCAGGGTCACGCTGATGACCTGCGATCACGCCCGCGTGCACTGGCGGATTCATGCGCGCTGGCAAGACAACCGGCACTGCGGCGGAACGATACCGCCGCGTTGCACCGGTGCGGTTTTGCGCGGACACTTGCGGCCTCCCGCAACTGCCGGAGTCACCGGCGCTGAGGCCTGCCCATGGTCGATCCGGACCCGAATGCTGACGAGCAGCGACTGCATGCCTTGTTCATCAGCGCTCTCGACGGCGACAACCGGGCCTACGCGACGTTTCTGACGCAGATGTCGCGGCGTCTGCGGGCCTACCTTCGCCGTCGGCTCTTCGGGTGGCCCGACGATGTCGAAGACCTTGTTCAGGAGTGTCTGCTCGCGATGCACAATCAGCGGCAGTCGTATCTTCGCGAGCAGTCGGTGGTGGCCTGGGCCCTGGCCATCGCGCGTCACAAGGTCATCGATCTGCTCCGGGCGAAGACAGCGCGCGAGCAGTTGCACGAGCCGCTGGACGCCGCCGAAAACTTTCTTGTGGCTGCGGCCGACGATGAAGCCATGGCGCGGCGCGATGTGCTGACCCTGCTGGCCGAGTTGCCCGACCGCCACCGGTTGCCCATCATGCATGTGAAGCTGGAGGGCCTCTCGGTGGCCGAGGCAGCGCAGCGGACGGGCATGTCGGAATCGGCCATCAAGGTTGGCGTGCACCGGGGGCTGAAGGCGCTGGCGGCCCGATGCGGGGTAAGGAGCGGCAGTGAAGACCGATGAGCTGGTGGAGATGTTGGCGCGCGGCGCCGAACCGGTGCCGCGCCATGCGGCGGGCAATCGACTGCTCGCTGTCGTGGCGTTGGGCATGCCCCTGACCGTGGTCCTTGTCGCTGTTTCGTTCGGCATCCGGCACGATCTGGGGCGTGCGCTCGGGGAGCCACTGTTCTGGATCAAGTTCGGCGTGCCGCTGGCCGTGGCGATCGCAGCCGGCTTGTCGCTGCGCCGGCTGACAAGCCCTGGTGTGCCGGCGGGCCCTGCCTGGCGGCTCGGGGCGTTCACCGTGCTGGCGCTGTGGGTGCTGGCCGCGCTGCAATGGACGGGCCTGTCGGAGGCGGCCCGCGCCGAGGCGCTCTGGGGCAGCACCTGGCGCGTGTGCTCGATGAGCATCGCCGCCGTCAGCCTGCCCCTGCTCGTGTCCATGTTGACCCTGCTTCGCGGGCTGGCGGCGCCCACGCGCCCGGCACTGGCTGGCGCCGCTGCGGGCCTGCTGAGCGGCGGGCTGGGCACGATCGCCTACGCCTTGCATTGTCCGGAACCAGGGCTGGCCTTCGTCGCCGTGTGGTACATGCTCGGCGTGGCTATCGTAAGTGGCGTTGGCGCGGCACTTGGGCGACGCATGTTCCGGTGGTGAGGCGGCCGACTCGCTTCACGGTCATGTGCCGTCTTGAGCGACGACCACCTGCTCACCGAAAACTGGATCGGCCGACCCTAGGCAGACGGATGCAGAGGCCGCGCCCCGCCTCAAGCACTGGCGTATCCTGCGGCCGATGCAGCTCACCATCTTCGGGACGCCGGTCGTGCGGCGCGTGTTGCGGCTCTTCTCGCTGGCCTGCCTGCGTCTGGCCGGCTGGCGTGTCGAGGGCGCGCTGCCGGCAGGCGGCGGCAAGTGCGTGCTCATCGCGGCGCCACACACCTCCAACTGGGACCTTCCCTGGACGCTGATGGGCGCCTTCGCGCTCAATCTGAACATCGTCTGGATGGGCAAGGCCTCGATCTTCTCGCCGCCCTTCGGTCCGCTGATGCGCTGGCTGGGCGGTATCGCGGTGCGGCGCGAGCAGGCCAACAATCTCGTGGCCGCTTCGGTGGCCGCGCTTACCGCGGCCGACGGGCCGGTGCAGCTGGTGGTCCCGCCTGAGGGCACGCGCAGCGCCACCCGGCGCTGGAAGACCGGCTTCTATCACATCGCCCAGGGCGCGAAGCTGCCGATCCAGCTCGCGTTCATGGACTACCCCAGCCGCCGCATGGGCCTGGGCCCGGTGTTCCAGCCCACCGGTGACATCGAGCAGGACATGGCCACCATCAAGGCCTTCTACGCGCCGATGCGCGGCCGCAACCCGGGCCAGTTCGACGCCAGCTGAGCCCACCCCGATGCAAGGCGCGCGCATCC
This sequence comes from Quisquiliibacterium sp., assembly GCF_982640115.1. Lineage (NCBI taxonomy): Bacteria > Pseudomonadati > Pseudomonadota > Betaproteobacteria > Burkholderiales > Burkholderiaceae > Quisquiliibacterium > Quisquiliibacterium sp. The sequence goes on from NZ_CEXFHW010000061.1 coordinate 9,986, forward strand.
TGCTGGTGGAAGATGACGAGCGGCTGGCGCAGCTGGTGTGCGCCGCGCTCGCGCGCGAGGGTTTTGAGGTGGCGCATTGCGCGCGTGGCGATGAAGCCCCGGCGCGCATCCTGGACGGCGGCTTCGATCTGGTGCTGCTCGACGGGCATCTGCCGGGCAAGGACGGCTTCGAGGTGCTGCGCGAGGTGCGCGGGCGCTTTGCCGGGCGCATCGCCATGCTCACCGCCCGCGATGACGACATCGACCAGGTGCTTGGCCTGGAGGGCGGCGCCGACGACTATCTCGCCAAGCCGGTGGCGCCGCGGGTGCTGCTCGCCCGGGTGCGCGCCCTGCGGCGCCGTGATGCCGCCGCGCCGGCCGCGCTGCGCTTCGGCCCGCTGCTCATCCGCCCCGAGGCCCGCGAGGTGCGCCTGAACGACCAGCCGGTGCCGCTCACCACCGCCGAGTACGACCTGCTGGCCTACCTCGCCGGCCGGGCCGGCCAGGTGGTCAGCCGTGACGACATCATGCAGGCCCTGCGCGGCCTGGAGTTCGACGGGCTCGATCGCGCGATAGACGCCCGCATCTCGCGGCTGCGCCGGCGTATCGGCGATGACCCGGCCAACCCGACGCGCATCCGCACCGTGCGCGGCCAGGGCTATCTCTTCATGCCCGACTGAACCCGCGCCGGCGCGCCGTGTCCTCTTTCCGCACCACCCCGCTGCGCCTGGCCGCCGGCCTCGCCGCGGCCGTGCTCGCCCTGGTGCTGCTGGTGCAGTCGCTGGTGCTGCTCACCGTGGACGACCTCACCGACGACTATGTGCGCCGCTTCATGGCCGGCACGGTCTCGCTGATGGTCGATGAGCTGGCGCCCCTGCCGGCGGCGCAGCGCGCGGCGCGGGTGCGCGATCTCGACGAGCGCTTCGCCTATCCGGTTGAGATCAGGCCGGCCGATGCGCCGGGGCTTTCGGCGGCCGAGCGCGAGCGGCTTGCTGCCGGCGAGACCCTGGTGTCGGGCCTGCCGCGACGGGTGCAGGTGCTGCTGCCCGGCGCGCCCGCGCAGGTTCTGGTGCTCGGGCCTTTCAACCCCGAGGCCAACCCGGAGCACCGCCTGGGCCTGTCGCGCGAGTTCGGGCGTGCCCTGCTGGTGGGCGTGATGCTCGCCCTCGCGGTGGGCCTGATCGCCTTCTGGCTGCTGCGCCCGGCCTGGCGTGATTTGCGCGCCTTGCGGCGCACCGCCGATGCCCTGGCCGACGGCCGCTTCGACACGCCCATGCCCACCCTGCGCAGCAAGGTGTTCGCGCCCCTGGCCGAAGGCCAGCGCGCGATGCTTGCCCGGCTGGCAGCGGCCCTGGCCGCGCAGCGTGAACTCACCGGCGCGGTCTCGCACGAGCTGCGCACGCCGCTTGCGCGCCTGCGCTTTGCGATCGACGCGCTGGCCGCCGAGCCCGACGCCGCCAGGCGCGACGCGGCCGCGGCCGACTGCGAGCGCGATCTCGACGAGCTCGAGGCCCTCATTGACGCCAGCCTCACCTTCGCGCGGCTCGACAGCGGCGCGCTGCAGGCCCGACCCGAACCGGGAGACCTGAGCGCTCTGCTGCACGCCGAAGTCCGGTCGCTGCAGCCGCTGCTGGAAGGGCGCGCGCTCACGGTGCAGGCCGATCTGCCCGGCGCGGCACGCTTCGACGCGCGCCTGCTGCCCTACGCCCTGCGCAACGGGCTGCGCAATGCCGCGCGCCACGCTCGCGAGGCGATCGCGGTTCAGGCCTGGCAGGACGCGCAGGGCCGGGTCTGTGTGGCCATCGATGACGATGGCCCGGGTGTGCCCGAGGCGCAGCGCGAGGCGGTGTTCCAGCCCTTTCGCCGGCTCGAAGGGGAACGCGAGCGGCGCAGCCAGGGCTTCGGCCTGGGGCTGGCCATCGTGCGCCGGGTGATGCTCGCCCACGATGGGGAGGCCCTCATGCAGCAGGCCCCGTCAGGCGGGGCCAGACTGCTGCTGCGCTGGCCGGGCTGATTCACATCATCTGCACGGTGTGCGAGGTGCTCACCCGCAGCCACGGGCCCGGGTTCTGCGGCAGCGTCACCTGGTATTCGCGGCCCGACCATTCATAGCGCACCGTGTAGTCACGCACCTGCTCGCGCACCGAGTTCACCGGCTGGCAGATCTGCACCGGGCGCGGCGCGGCCGGCTGCTCGGCCATCGATCGGCCCACCTGCGAGCCGATCGCGCTGCCGGCGGCCACCGCCACCAGCCGGCCGTTGCCCTTGCCCAGCGCGCTGCCGGCGGCCCCGCCGATCAGCGCTCCCATCACCGTGCCGGTGGTGCTCGACACGCCCGAGCTCGGCTGCTGCTGCCACTGCTCGGTGCACTGCTGCCGGGTCTCGACGATGCGGTCCATGTTCGGCGTGGCCGAGATCACCCGCGCGAGGTTCTGGTTGGCGGGCTGCAGGCTGCGGTACTCCGGCATCGGCGCGGGCATCGTGCCCGGCATGGCCGGCGTGATCGGCGCCGGAACGCCCCAGTTGCCGCCGCCGGGGTTGAGCGCGTCCTGCGCGCGGGCTGCGCCGCTGCCCAGGGCGAGTGCCGCCACCAGGGCGGGGATGATCAGGCCGGCGCGGGGGTTGGCATTGCGATGGGTCATGTCGGTCTCCTGTCTGGTTGGGTGATGCGTGCTGCATCGACAGGACCGATTCTGCGCAGCCGCCCCGCGGCTGTCTGTGGCGATCGGGTGCGGCCTTTGTGACGGTGTGTGACCGGGCGGCACGCCCGCCCGCCCCGGAGGATTGCCCCCGGGGTGCCGCGCCTCAGACCGCCGCTGCCAGCCGGCTCGCCTGGTCGATGGCGCGCTTGGCGTCGAGCTCGGCGGCCTCGAAGGCGCCGCCCACCAGCGTGGACTTCACCCCGCGCGCCTGCAGATCATCATGCAGACCGCGCAGCGGCATCTGCCCCGCGCACACGATCACCGTGTCCACCTCGAAGAGCCGCGGTTCGCCGTTGACCAGCGTGTGCAGGCCGGCGTCGTCGACGCGCCGGTACTCCACCCCGCTCACCATGTTCACCCCGCGCCGCGCCAGCACCATGCGGTGCGTCCAGCCGGTGGTGCGGCCCAGGTTCTTGCCAAGCGCGTCGGCCTTGCGCTGCATCAGCCAGACCTCGCGGTCGGCCTTGGCCACCTGCGGGGTGACGCCAGTGACGCCGCCGCGGGGATGGTTCACGAAGTCGATGCCCCACTCGCGCGCGAACACCTGCACATCCAGCGCGCCCGACACGCCGGCATGCGAGACCAGCTCGGCGACATCAAAGCCGATGCCACCCGCGCCCATGATCGCCACCCGCTGCCCGATCGGCTTGCGCCCGAGGATGGCATCGATGTAGCCCACCACCTTCGGATGGTCGATGCCGTCGACCTCGGGCCGGCGCGGCTCGATGCCGGTGGCCACGATCACCTCGTCAAAGCCCATCGCCTGCAGCATGGCCCCATCCACCCGCGTGTTCAGGCGCAATGCGATGCCGTGCACCTCGATCATGCGGCGGTAGTAGCGCAGCGTCTCGTTGAACTCCTCCTTGCCGGGGATGCGCCGCGCCAGGTTGAACTGGCCGCCGATCTCGGCGCCCGCCTCGAACAGCGTCACCGCATGGCCGCGCTCGGCCGCCACGGTGGCATAGGCCAGGCCGGCAGGGCCCGCCCCCACCACCGCGATGCGCTTGCGCGCCGCGGTGGGCAGGTACTTGAGCAGGGTCTCGTTGCAGGCTCGCGGATTGACCAGGCAGCTGGTCTCGCGGCGGGTGAAGGTGTGGTCCAGGCAGGCCTGGTTGCAGGCGATGCAGGTGTTGATCTCGTCTTCGCGCCCCTCGCGCGCCTTGTTCACCAGCTGCGAGTCGGCGAGCATGGGCCGGGCCATCGAGACCAGGTCGGCATCGCCGCGGGCCAGCACCTGCTCCACCACCTCGGGCATGTTGATCCGGTTGCTGGTGATCATGGGCATCTTCAGCTCGCGCCGCAGCCGCCCGGTCACCTGCGCGAAGGCCGCGCGCGGCACCATGGTGGCAATGGTGGGCACCGGCGCCTCGTGCCAGCAGAAATGGGTGCTGATGATGTTGGTGCCGACATCGCGGATGGCCTTGCCCAGCATCACGATCTCGTCCCAGGCCAGGCCGTCCTCGAGCATGTCCATGGCCGAGATGCGGAAGATCAGGATGAAGTCGGGGCCCACCGCCGCGCGCACCCGGCGCATCACTTCCACCGGGAAGCGCATGCGGTTCTCGAACGGGCCGCCCCACAGGTCGGTGCGCAGGTTGGTCTTGTTGACCAGGAAGGTGGAGATCAGGTACCCGGCCGAGCCGATCACTTCCACGCCGTCATAGCCGGCCTGTTTGGCGAGCGCCGCGCAGTTGGCGAAGTCGTCGATCTGCTTCTGGATGCCGGCCTCGTCGAGCTCGCGCGGCTTGTAGGTGCCGATGCGCGACTTCACTGCCGAGGCCGCCACGCAATCGGGGGTGCGTGCCAGCGGCCCGGAGTGCAGGATCTGCATGCAGATCTTCACATCGGGGTCGGCGGCATGCACGGCATCGGTCACGATGCGGTGCTGCGCTGCTTCCTCGGGGGTGGTCAACCGCGAGCCCAGGCCCGACTCGGCATTGGGCGGGATCCCGCCGGTGATGATCATCCCCACCCCACCGCGGGCGCGCTCGGCGAAGTACGCGGCCATGCGTTCGAAGCCGTTCTCGGCCTCTTCCAGACCGGTGTGCATCGAGCCCATCAGCACCCGGTTCTTCAGGCGCGTGAAGCCGAGGTCGAGCGGGGAGAACATCAGCGGGTAGCGGGAGTGGGCGGTCATGGTGGCCTGCGGGTGTGGCGGATGCCCCGACTGTAATGCACTTCCGCGGGGCGCTGGCCGGGGGCCGTTCCGTGTCGCCCGTGGCTTGACCGCGCCGGGGCCGGGCCGGCACCATGGCCCGACAGAGGGAGGCCCGACACAGGGCGCATCCCCGCCACGGAGACCGCCATGAACGCACCCACGCTGCGCGAGGTCAGCCTCGACGACAAGTACACCCGCACCCGCGGCCCGGTCCTCATCAGCGGCCCGCAGGCCATCGTGCGGCTGATGCTGCTGCAGCGTGAGCTCGACCGGCGTGCCGGGCTGAACACCGCCGGCTATGTGTCGGGCTATCGCGGCTCGCCGGTGGGCGGCATCGACCTTGCCATGTGGGAGGCCAAGGCCCAGCTCGAGACCAGCCAGGTGGTGTTCGCGCCCGGCATCAACGAAGAGCTCGCCGCCACCGCCATCTGGGGCACGCAGCAGCTGCGCAGCATGAAGGACCCCAGCGTCGATGGCGTGTTCGGCCTGTGGTACGCCAAGGGCCCGGGTGTGGATCGCGCCGGCGACCCGATCAAGCACGGCAACTATGCCGGCACCCATCCGCACGGCGGCGTGCTCGCGCTTTTCGGCGACGACCATCCCGGCAAGTCCTCCACCATTGCCCACCACAGCGAGCAGGCGATGGCCGCCCACGGCATCCCGGTGCTCTATCCGGCCGATGTCGGCGAATTCATTCCCTACGGCCTGCTGGGCTATGCGCTGTCGCGCTACAGCGGTTGCTGGGTGGGCTTCAAGGTGGTCAACGAGACCGCCGAGCAGACCGCCACGGTCGATGTCGATCTCGATGCCATGCGCTTCCAGCAGCCGCCCACCGGCGAGCTGCCACCCGACGGCATCCACTGGCGCGGCAGCTACGCGCCGCTCAACGACGAGATCATCCTCAAGCGCTACAAGCTGCCGCTGGTGCAGCGCTTCGCGCGCGCCAATGGCATCGACCGGCTGGCCCTGGGCGATGCCAGCGCCCGCTTCGGCCTGGTCACCGCCGGCAAGGCCTTCCAGGACACCATGCAGGCGCTGTCCACCCTGGGCATCGACGCCGCCCGCGCCCGCGCGCTGGGCGTGGCGGTCTACAAGGTCGGCCTGGTCTGGCCCCTCGAGCCCGAGGGGCTCGCCGAGTTCGCGCAGGGCAAGGCCGAGCTGATGTTCGTCGAGGAGAAAAACGCCTTCGTCGAGCCGCAGGCGGCCGCGCAGCTCTACAACCTCGCGCAGCGCCCGCGCATCGTCGGCAAGACCGACACCGCCGGCGCGCCCCTGCTGCCCACCGATGTCCAGCTCGAGCCGGTGGAGGTGGCGCTGGCCATCGCCCAGCGCCTGCAGGCCGCCGGCATCTGGGACGAGGCCCTCGCCGAGCGCGTCTCGGCCACCCGCGCCTATCGCAGCGCCCTGCTTGCCGTCACCGGCGCGGGGGTTCGCCGCCTGCCCTACTTCTGCTCGGGCTGTCCGCACAACACCTCCACCAGCATCCCCGAGGGCAGCATCGCGGTCTCGGGCATCGGCTGCCACGGCATGGCCATCTGGGCCAAGCCCGGCACCACGCTGATGGGCACGCAGATGGGGGGCGAGGGCATCAACTGGGTGGGCCTGCACCGCTTCACCGCCACCCCGCATGTCTTTCAGAACCTCGGCGACGGCACCTACTTCCACTCGGGCCTGCTCGCCATCCGTCAGTCGGTGGCCAGCGGCGCCAATGTCACCTACAAGATCCTCTTCAACGACGCGGTCGCCATGACCGGCGGCCAGCCGGTCGACGGCCAGATCACGCCGGCGGCGATTGCCCACCAGGTGCTGCACGAGGGCGTGCGCCGGGTGGTGCTGGTGAGCGACGATCCTTCCCGCCACGGCGCTGGCCTGCCCCCGGAGGTGAAGGTGCTCCACCGCGACGAGCTCGACCGGGTGCAACGCGAGCTGCGCGAGGTGCCTGGCTGCACCGTGCTCATCTACGAGCAGACCTGTGCGGCCGAGAAGCGGCGCCGCCGCAAGCGCGGCGAGTTCCCCGATCCGCCCAAGCGCATGTTCATCAACCCCGAGGTCTGCGAGGGCTGCGGCGACTGCTCCACCCAGTCGGGCTGCGTGTCGCTCGAGCCCCTCGAGACCGAGCTCGGCCGCAAGCGCCGCGTCAACCAGTCGAGCTGCAACAAGGACTACAGCTGCGTGAAGGGCTTCTGCCCGAGCTTCGTCACCGTGCACGACGCGCCACCGCGGCGCCGCGCCGGCGCGCTTCAGGATGACTCGGTGTTTGCCACGCTGCCCGAGCCGCAGCGCGCCGCGGCGCCAGGCGGGGTGCATGGCACGCTGATCGCCGGCATCGGCGGCACCGGCGTGATCACCGTGGGCGCGGTGCTGGCCATGGCCGCCCACCTCGAGGGCCGCTCGGCCTCCGCCTACGACATGACCGGCCTGTCGCAGAAGAACGGCGCGGTCTACAGCCACCTCAAGCTCGCCGACCCCGGCGTGGTGCTGCACAGCCAGCGGGTGGGCCTGGGCGAGGCCTCGCTGGTGCTGGGCTTCGACATGGTCGCGGCCCTGGGCGACGAGGCCTACCGCACGCTGTCGGCCGCCACCCGCTTCCTGGGCAACGACCGCATCCAGCCCACGGCCGCGCTCAACTTCAATCCCGATGACCGGGTCGACACCGGCCTGCTGGTGCGCAAGCTGCGCGAGAAGGTCGGCGAGGGCAGCATCGATTTCGTCGATGCCACCGGCATCGCCCTGGCCCTGATGGGCGACACCATCGGCGCCAACCTCATGATGGTCGGGGTGGCGGCGCAGCGCGGCTGGCTGCCGGTGGGCATTGCCGCCATCGAGCGTGCCATCGAGCTCAACGCGGTGCAGGTGCCCTTCAACCAGCGCGCCTTCCGGCTTGGCCGGCTGTGGGCCCATGACCCGGCCACGGTCATGCGCATGCTCACCGAGTCGGGCGCCATGCCCGCGCCGCTCACCGCGCCCGAGCCGATGGGCGCGCAGGCCCTGATCGCCGATCGCCGCGCCCGTCTGGTGGCCTACCAGGACGAGGCCTATGCCGCGCGCTATGCCGAGTTCATGGCGCGCGTGCAGCAGGCCGAGCAGGCGCTCGGCGAGGCCGGCCAGGCGCTCACCCTGACGGCGGCCGTGGGCCGGGGGCTGTTCAAGCTCATGGCCTACAAGGACGAGTACGAGGTGGCCCGGCTCTATGCCGATCCGGCCTTCCTGCAGCGGCTGTCGGCGCAGTTCGAGGGCACGCCCCGGCTGGGCTTCAACCTGGCGCCGCCGCTGCTGGCGCGCCGCGATCCGGCCACCGGTCGCCTGCTCAAGCGCGAGTACGGGCCCTGGATGCTCACCGCCATGCGCCTGCTGGCCCGCCTGAAGTTCCTGCGCGGCGGCGCGCTCGACATCTTCGGGCGCACCGAGGAGCGGCGCATGGAGCGCGCCCTGATCGGCGAGTACCAGGCGATGATCGAGCGGGTGCTCGCCGGGCTGACCCCCGCGCGCCTGGCCGATGCGGTGGCGCTGGCCGCCAGCGTGGACCAGATCCGCGGCTTCGGCCATGTGAAGCACGCCAATGTGACCAAGGTCCGCGAGGCGCAGGCGCAGCTGCTGGCCGCCTACGAGGGTCAGGCGCCGGCGCGGGTGATCGAGATCCGGCGCGCGGCCTGAGTCTGGCCGGCTCAGCGGCCGGCCGAGCGCACCCGCCAGATCGGGTGCGTGGCCATCACGCCCAGGGTCACCGCCAGCACCCCGGCCACCGGGATCAGCACCGCCTGGCGCGCGCCCAGCGCGCCGATCGCCAGGCCCATCATCAGGGAGCCCACCGGTGCGCCGCCGATGCTGGCCACCGAGAAGGCGGCCATCACCCGCGAGCGGTGACTGGCCGGCGCGTTCTCCTGCAGCAGCGTGCGTGACATCGACATCGCCAGCCCGCCGCCCATCCCCCAGGCGAACACGCAGGCATTGAAGCCCCACTGCGGAATGTCCAGCGCCATCGGCAGCAGCGCGGCGCAGCCGCCGAACTGCGACACGCACAGCGCGCGGCCGGGCGTGGCCACACCGCCGCGCCGGATCAGCACGGCGATCATCGTGAGCGTGCCCAGGCCGAAGGCGATCAGGCCCTGCGCGATGTCGCGCGAGCCGCCGCCGTGCAGATCACGGATCGCCAGCGGGATCAGCACCACCATCACGCCGGCGAAGAACACGCCCATGCCCACCAGCAGCAGGAAGGTGGCGCGGATGGTCGGGTCGGCGAAGAGCACCGCGAAGCCGCCGCCGATCTCGCGCAGCGGTGAGGGCCTGGGGCCCTCGGGCGCGGTGGGCCTCTGGGCCGGCAGGCGGCTGGCCGCGAACACGCCCAGCGCCAGGAGCAGCGCCTGGGCAATCAGGATGCCCACCGGCCCCCAGGCGCCGGCCTGCCCGGCCAGGGCCTGGCCAAGCATCTGCGTGCCGAACTGCATGCCGATCGCCACCGTGACCACCTTCTGCACCGCGCCCCCGGCCACCCGGTTGAGCATGCCGTCGCGGGCCGGCAGCGCGAAGGCGCTGACCACCCCCCACGCAAGCGCATAGGCGAGCACCAGACCCTCGCCGATGCGGCCCAGCGCCAGCGCCGCAGCCAGTCCGAGCGGCATCAGCATGCCCAGCGCCTGGATGCCGATCAGCACCCGGCGCGCGTCCACCCGATCGGCCAGCCAGCCGCCCACCATCAGCAGCAGCAGCGCCGGCAGCTGGCCGAGCATCTGCGTGAATCCGAAGCGCTCGGCCGGCTGCTGCAGTTCGATGGCGAGCAGATAGGCGAGCAGCACCGACTGGATGCCCGAGGGCGCCATGAAGGCAGCCACGCTGGTGTAGTACCAGGCGATGGCGGCGCGGG